>CAZBKV010000140.1:0-6916 GCA_964492575.1 uncultured Verrucomicrobiota bacterium
AGCATTTCCGCTTCTCCATCTGGGACGCGTCTGGTTGGTCTGGTGGATGGCTCCGGTGCATAACGCGCATGCGATGTGGCCGCAGTTTCGATCCCCCTTACTGTGGGATGCGTTTGCGATTGGGACGTACTTCGTGGTTTCTCTTTTGTTTTGGTATCACGGATTGGTACCGGACCTGGCGGTGGCGCGGGATCGGGCCCGAACCCGTTTGGGACGATGGTGGTTTGGGTTGCTGGCCATCGGATGGACCGGTTCCACGCGGCAGTGGCATTACCACCGGGAAGCCGGTCGGGTCCTTGCCGGCTTGGCGACGGCCTTAGTGGTGGCGGTCCACTCCATCGTCTCGCTGGACTTTGCGGTATCGGTCCTGCCGGGATGGCACGAGACGATCTTCCCCCCATACTTCGTTGCGGGGGCGATCTTTTCAGGTTGTGCGCTGGTAATTACGCTGGCCGTACCGTTGTGGCAGTGGACCTCGTTACGTCGATTGATTCGCCCCGAGGCGATTTCAGCCTTGTCCAAGGTGATGTTGCTGACAGGGCTGGTGGTTGTAGTGACCTACCAGCTAGAAGAAATGGCAATGCATTGGAGTCCCAGTGCGTTGGAGCGGGCAGGATTACGCTTTCAGCACGCTTCCCCGGACGGGATAATCATGACGGTGACCCGAATTTTATTCCTTCCGCTCTTGCTTCTGTTTTTCCGGCGGGTGCAGAGCCGGCCGTGGTGGATTTGGGGGATTACGTTAGGGGTAGACGTAGGAATGTGGTTGGAGAGACGGTGGATTGTGGTGGCGGCCCTTTCGCGAGATTTTCTCCCGGGTTCATGGGGCGGGTATGCAGCCACTGTGGTCGATGCCCTCTGTTTTGTAGGAAGTGTGGGGTTCTTTTTGGTGGGACTGTTTCTGTTCCTCCGTTGGTTTCCGGCGGTAGGGATAGCCGACTGGTGGGAAGAAAGACTGCTGCGGGAAAATCAGCAAGAGAAAAGCGAAGGGGAAGCGACGTGGTTCCAGCATCGTTTGGTGGAACTTGGTGGAGTGAGGATGGGAAAGCTCAAGGCATTTGTCGAACCACCGTCCCAAAGCAAGGCAGAGCAATCTCAGGTAGCAGAGCCACCTCAGGTAGGGCGCGCTGTCCTCAACGCGCCGGAGGGGAATCTTCCAGCGAGTGGAAATCAGATCAAAGCCCAGCGAAGCAACCCGAACAGCAACCCAGGGAGAAAGGGAGGGTGGTTTGTATTTTCCGATCCCAAGTCTTTGGAGCGGGTGATCACCCAATTGCCGGAAGAGGCGGCGGAGGAATGGGAGGTCTACTCCGTGGTCGATCTTCCGAAGGTGCGTGCGCGGAAAGGGTGGAGGCGTTTTGGAGGCTCTTGGGTGTTTGGGGCTGGGCTTTTTGGAGCCGGATTGGGATTTGGAATGATCGGGTA
Source organism: uncultured Verrucomicrobiota bacterium (assembly GCA_964492575.1). Taxonomy (GTDB): domain Bacteria; phylum Verrucomicrobiota; class Verrucomicrobiia; order Limisphaerales; family CAZBKV01; genus CAZBKV01. Next base: position 1,426 of record CAZBKV010000140.1, read on the forward strand.
CATGAACGGATGGGATTATCCCTTGCTTGTGACCGGTAAGCCGTTGTTTCACGTAGTTCCTGCGGTCCCGGTGGCATTTGCCCTGACGATCCTCTTTGCCTCGCTGGTAGCCTTTGGGATATGGCTTCGTCGAAGTCGTTTGCCGGATTGGACAAATCCGGTGGCAAACAACATAGCCGTAGAAAGACCAACTCGATTTGAATTTCTGCTTTGGCTGTCGGAGAGGATGATGGGACGGCCGGAGATTCAACGGCTTTTGGAAGCGGAATCTGTCCGGAAGCTGGATGTACCCGACCGAACGAATCAGGGAGAATAGAAACCGATGCGTTACGTTTGGCTTACATTGATCTTGATCGGAGTCTGGCTGTTTTGGGGGCTTGGGTTTCGGGGAGGCCTTTCCCAGAAGCCACCGGTCCTCCTGTTTCCGGAGATGGTCTTTCAACCGCGTCTGCGACCGCAACGGGCTTCCGGAATTTTTTCCGACGGAATGGCTTCCCGACCTCCGATCCCTGGAACCGTTTCCCAGGAGGATCGGGTAAAGATCGATCCCTGGCTGACCGGTAAGATCCCTGGCTCCACAAATTGGATTCCTACAAACCCTTACCCAACGACACCGTCGTTTCTCGCTCGTGGCCAAGAGCGATACGAAATTTTTTGCACGGTCTGTCACGGACCATCCGGTGACGGACAAGGCGTGGTCACTCAATACGGAATGACCGCAGTAGCCAATCTCCACGATTCCCGAATCAAGGAATTAACCGATGGAGAGCTCTTCGACCGGATCACCCATGGATTCAACCTGATGCCGGCTATGGCCGATCGGATTGATCCAAAGGACCGCTGGGCGATCGTAGCCTACGTCCGCCGTCTCCAACAAACGCAACCCAAGACGACGAACCAACCGCCAAGCCGTACCATTCCATGAACCCATCAAACTCTCATCCAGAAACCCAACAAGCCCTCCCTTCCGACCGAAGGAGGGAGGGGGTTCAGCTTGCCGCAGTTACGGCGATAGGGACCGTCAGTGCAGTAGGATGGGCGGTTTTGATGCGCTCTACCTTTTGGACCCAACTTTGGTGGGTTGGGACCATGACGTTGACCATGGCCGGGATGGGGCTGGTGTTTTGGAGGTTTGTAGGGGGCTGGTTACAGGCGCGATGGTTCGGAATGGTTCGACCTACCTGCGCAAGATTGGCTTGGAAACTTGTACCGGCGATCTGGACAGGATGGGTCGGCCTGATGATCTGGGGCCCCTCAATGTACGGAGTGGTAAAATTAAAAGACAATGAGAGCCTTCCCTGGTTCTGGGATCCTAAGTTTTGGCGTCCGGCAAGTTTGGGATTCGTCCTTTTTCTTCTTGTAATCCTGATTGCGACTTATCGAACCAACTCAGCTTGCCAGGACAGAGAAGCCGTGGACCACAAGCGAAGGGGAGGAGAGTTTGCGTTCTTTGCCATTCTGCTTCTGCTCCTGTACTACTTCGTCTACGGAATGTTTCTCTGGTTTTTCCCGATCCATCCGAAATGGTTTTCTACGATCGAACCGTTTCTCTGGATGAGCGCTGCGGCCTGGCTCGGCATCGGCTTACTCCATGGGATAGGGATTGAGCCGGGCACTCCCCAAGCCCGAGAGAGAGCTGCGGTCTTACGAAATGATACAGGGCGGCTTTGGATCGCCCTGACCTTGCTGTGGGCTTACATGGAGTTCATGCAGCTGCTGATTGTCTGGATGGCCGGTTTGCCGTGGGAGACCACCTTTTACGCCCAACGGGGTAGGGGACTGTGGCGATGGATAGGATGGGGATGCATCGGATTGCGATTCCTCATCCCGTTTTTGATCCTCCTTAAGGTTTCATGGCGGATCCATTCAGGATGGGCCAAAACGCTGCTCGTTCTTGGATGGATTTCCTGGAATGTCTGGGCAGGTTGGTGGATCCATCCGGCAACAGAGGGGGAAGCAGCTCTTTCTCTGATCCTTGGGGATGTGGGGGTAGGTCTTGTGACAATCGGATGGATCGTTCTTCCCTGGCCTTGGGGCTTGTACAATCGGGGAAAGCCGGATTTTGCCGCATCCCCGCCGCAAACCCGCGGCGCAGCCGCCGCCTCTTCGCCGCAGAATCATTTTGTTTCTTTGAAACCCGCTCGGTCGGGGTAGTGCATCCAAACAATCGGCTGGGTCGCTGGATGGGAAGGCATTTAAGGAGAGAAAAACATTGGATGAAAGGCATGATCGCAGTGGATGAGAGAATAAAAGAGAATTTCATGCGGCGGCTTGAGGACAAGCCGCCCTACCGGTCCCTGGGCGTTCGAAGGGAATTGGAAGGTAGGGCGCGCTGTCCTCAGCGCGCCGAGATAAAAAAATACACAGATGCCTTTTTCGGACAAGCTTTAGGGGAGGATAAGAGGTGCGAGGCCGCAGGAGACAACCGATAAGCGAAATCGTGGGAACTCCATCCCAACAAAAAACAGTGAAGCCTCCGACGCATCGAAAGGTGTCCGGCGGATGGATAGGACTGGCCGGCTTGGCCGGGCTGTGGGGTGAGTTGGCTCTGTTAGGAATCGGTCTGGGGTTGTTAGGACTGGCGGTTCCGTATTGGATGACGGTGCCTAGTGAGTGGAACTGGGGTCGGATCGCGCCTCTGGTACGTTTGAGTTTGCTGTGGGGATTTGCGGTAACAGCCGGATGGACGTTGCTTTGGGAGTTAGGACGGCGGGAAGGATGCACAGAATGGGTTGATCGAAAGGCCTGGACGATCGGAATGGGGTTTTACCAGGTGGCTGTAGGGATGGGATGGATTGCGGTCGTATGGGGACAAGGGAGTGGAGTGGAGTGGTTGGAACCTCCGTATTGGGTTTGGGGTGGGATGATCCTTGGGTTGGCTGTGATGACGGTGGTTTGGACGGTAGGCGTTCTCCGGAACCGTGGGACGGGAAATCGTTTGGTTCAGCAGGTTCTTTTGGCGGCCCCGTTGGGATTGTTCGGCTGGACCTTGATAGGAATGGGGGGGACAGTTGGCGGACTATCTTGCGGGATTGTTCAGGCTGCAGCCCAAGCGGTGGCAGTTCAGGGGATTTGGACCTGGTGGGTAAGTCTTATTGTGTTGGGGGTATGGGCTGCAGAATGGGATCACGGAACGGGAGATCGATCAGAGGCCTACCGTTGGGTGTTTTGGCTAGTGGTAGGCATAGGGCCTTTAGGGGCCTTAGGACGGGAATGGGGAGGACCGTTTCCCGTGTGGGCCTTACAGGTAGGAACGATCGGTCAAATTCTTTGGATCCTTCCGGTGGTTTGGGTTTGGTGGATAGGAAAAGAGCGGTGGAATCAACAAAGGAATGGGCTGCGGGTAGGTTGGTGGATCTGGTTGGTCTGGGGTGCGGTGACCGCCCTAACAGGAGTGGGATGGATTCGGCGTGTGATTCGGTTTACCTGGGTGGAATGGGGGTTGGATTGGACCTTGTTGGTAGGTGTCCTGGGGATAGTGTTTTGGGAAAGCTGGAGCACGATAGCTGGAAGAGAGAGGAATGGTTTCGAACGAAACGGGATTCAGTTATTGGAGTGGGGGATACCGGGAGCTTTGATCTTTACGCTGATCCTGGGCGGAGTTCAGGGCGCGCTCTTACAGAATGTGGAGCTGAAGATGTCCCAGATTATGGAGAAGATGGTACCGCTGTATGGTGGGGTAGGGGGGATCTGGGTTGGGCTGGTCATCGTATGGTTTGGACTGTGGTGGGGACAGGTGCGCGCGGTCCGAGACGTCGTTTGGGATGGATGGCGGCGGTTTTCGGCAAAGTGGCTGTCGCCTGAGCCATCTATAGAAGGCTCGGCCTCCGAAATGGATCAACTAGACGGATAGGATGAAAGGGAAGTTGCTTTTGAGCTTAGTTTTTTTAGGGATCAGTCAGGCTCTCCTGCTGGTCGGCTTGCTGGACTGGCAATGGGGACGGGCACGCCCAATCCCTGATTTAGTCCAGGGAATCCCTTATCCTCAACCTCGGTCCGGATGGGCGGAACAAGGGGCAAAGGTCTACCAGCGATTGGGATGCGCCGAGTGTCATACCCGGCAGGTCCTCAGTTGGGAGGAAGGACCGGATCGAATTCGGGGTTGGGGCCGCCGAAAGAGCGTAGCCCGAGATTATCTTTACGATCGACCGCTCCTGTGGGGAACCCTCCGGATTGGACGAGACCTGGCCAATATCGGATTGGAAATGACCAATCGGTTAGTGGTCCTCCAACGTCTGTGGGCGTTCCACGGTCCAAACGGAAGCGTGCAGGCCGCACGTTATCCCGAGTTATTCCTTCAAACCCAGCACCCTCAACAGGTCCGTCTTCAGAATCCCTGGCTGCCGATGATCTATGCTGCCGCCGGCGATCGTCCGGCCGTCTTTGGATCTTGGGAAGGAATGGTATTGGCAGAATACTTACGGTCCCTCCGAATGGACGGCGTAATCCCGGAAGTTCTGCCGTGGCTGGTTTCCCAACAAAGAGGATCGACAACATCCGCTCCTCCCCGCTGAATAAAAACCGGATTCCAAACGACTATGCCCAGAAGATCGAGGAAAAAGAAAGCGCGCGATATCCGGCCGGCGCCGAGAAGGGAGACCGCGTCCGCAGAGATCAAGGACCTTTCTTCGCAAAGAGAGGAGCAAGAGGGAAGCGTTCCAGATCGGTCCACGCCACCGCCTTCCTCAGTGGCTTCGGGGGAATTCAAGAGCTCCCAAGGGGCTGAGGAACGGATTCCTGCATGGCTTCGAATCGGGAGCTGGGTCTGCCTAGCCGGTGCCGTCTTCTGGATCGCTATTCGGAGCAGTGGATTTGCCGCAAATGTCTTTCGTGCCGGCGAAACAAAAGCCAAGATTCAGTCCTATGTCCAAACCTTCCAGCAGGCCAACCCTCTCCTCGAAGGCCAACGATTGTACCGGATTCATTGCGCTGTGTGCCATCAAACCGATGGCCAAGGCGTGCCCGGCCAGTTTCCTCCGTTGCGACAATCCGAATGGGTCCTTGATCCGGATCCGTCGCGTTTGATCCGAATCGTCCTCGGAGGATTGGAAGGAGAAATCACAGTCAAGGGCCAGCGCTATAACAACATCATGTTGCCTTTGGGCGATCGGCTGACCGATGAAGAGATTGCACGGATTTTGACCTTCATCCGGAAAAATCCCGAATGGGGACATCACGCCGAACCGGTCCTCCCCAACGAGGTCCATACCCTTCGAAAGCAACACCAAGGGCGACGAGCCTATTGGACGGAAAAGGAACTGGGCCGACCGACTAGCTCATTTTGATCGTTTTGGTATCCGCCAAATTTCTGTCCTTAAAAGGACAGGCATGGAAGGGAAACATAGAGCGGCTTGTCCTCAAGCCGCCGCAAGGAAATTCCGTATTTCATTTTTACGGCGCGCTGAGGACAGCGCGCCCTACCTTGCAATTCCCTTTCGAACGCCAAGGGATAGGTAGGGCGGCTTGTCCCCAAGCCGCCGCCATGAAATTC
>CAZBKV010000141.1:0-6794 GCA_964492575.1 uncultured Verrucomicrobiota bacterium
ATTGTAGTCACGTTTTAGGGCTCATCCGAAAAATCGGTTGGGTCGTTTGAAAAAAGGCATTCTAAGAAAGAAGCGTCGGATTGAAGGCATGACCGCACCGCAACGGGTTAGACATAAAGGAAGAATTTCTTGCGGCAGTTTGAGGACAAACCTTTCCAATGGAATTCGACAATAGGTAGGGCGCGCTGTCCCCAGCGCGCCGGGGGAAAGGGGAAAATGGACAGATGCCTTTTTCGGACAAGCTCTATGCTCCTCAGAGCGTGAAAGGAAATGAGAGAAAAGAATCCCCTCGCGTCTTTCCCCTATTTTCGGACAAGCTCTAGGGTTTAGGAATGGTAGGATTGGAAGTGGGGGGTGTTGGAAGCGGTGGCAATGGAGGCATGGGGATGCCGAGTTCGCGTGCAAGCTGTTGTTGGGCTTCCTGACGGCGTCGGATTTCTTCGGGACTGAGTTGGGGTTGAGGGGGACGAGAACTTCTTGGGATGGTTCGGACCAAAGCCGATCCGGTCGGACGCGTACTTCGGCTGACACCGGTCGGGCGAGGAGGGATATAGGTTCGAGTGGTTAAGGAACGAGTGGTTTGAGAGCTGGGGTAGCGGGTGGTGGTCGTGGTTGGGGTGGGAAGAATTCGGCGGATAGAACTACTACTTCGCGTAGAGGTCCCTACAAACGGGGGAGGAGTCGCCCCTCCACGGCGGGTTGTTGTGTGGACGGAGGTGGTTTTTCGGGTAGAGGGAGGTGGGGCCTTGGCCAGTTTAAGGCCGTTTTCTTCAAAGTTTAGTTCCATTTCCTTTCCGGCGAAGACGACTTTGACCTTGCCGGCCTCTGGGTCGATTTTCAGGACTTCCAGGTTGGTGATGACGGCATCGCGTTCTCCCTCGGCGACCAATCCGGAGTAGAGATTGGTTCGGCCGCGGATCAAGACGAACATAGCGCGTTTCCCAAGCAGGGTGGTAATTCCGCTTAATTTCAGTTCTCCGAGGTCTTGGGGTTCGGGTTTCTTAGGAGGAGGTGGTTTAGGTTTTTGGGGTGGAGGCGGAGGGACCAGGCCAAATGGATTGCGCAGAGCGATGGAACGGTAGGGGTTGGTCTTCGGGGCAGTGGATGGAGAGGCAGCGCTTGAGGTTGACGAAGAAGAGGAATGAGGTGCAGCGGCATGGGATGGAGTTGAGGAATGAGATTGGGGCCGATAGGAAGCAGGTTTTGACGAAGGAAGCGGTTTGGAGGCCGGGGTGGAAGGGGTTGAGCTCCGAGAGGTTGTAGCCCGATTCGTTGGATGAGGAGAGGCTGAGGCCACGACTTGGGCGGTTTCATATGTTTGAGCCCCAAGCCATTTCCAGGCACCCCACAGGATGCCGGTGGCTCCCACAACGGCAACAAGTAGCCATCGCAGCCGTTTCCACTCTACAGACGGTATTCTCATGCTTTTTCTTTTAACCCCATCGGAGGGAGAAAGTTTTGGTAGTGGTGTTTTCTGGGTTGGGTCATAGGACGGCTAGGAAGAGGGGGAAGTGCCTTGGAGTTCCTGTTCAATTTCTCTTACCATTTGGGCCAAACGTCGGCCGTATTCCACATAAGTGCGATATTGTTCTTCGGGGGAGGCCTTTTTGGTGGGGTCGTGGAACACGGCGGCAAGATGCGGCTCAATCGAAATGCCGCCTTCGTACCCGGTTGCGAGCAGGTCTTTTAAGATCCGTCGAACTTGACCTTGGCCTTCGCCGGGCCAGGTGTAGACGGCATCCTGTTTTTCTTCATCCCAGACGGCGTCTTTGACGTGGACGTGCACGATCCACGGTTTGACCTTGGTATAAAACTCCCAGGGGTCTTGACGGGGCCAGGGCTTGGGTTTGGTTCGGTCGGGATTGAAGACCGGGTTGCCAGTGTCCCAGACCCATTTCAGACCAGGGACGTTCTCTAACAGTCTCAGGGCATAGGTCCACCCCATCCCACCGTAGTTCATGCAGTTTTCGTGAACGGGTTGGATTCCGGCGTCGAGGAACCGTTTCGTGATCTCTCGCATGCGGCGGAACCGTTCTTCTTCCATCTGATCATCGGAGTCTTCTCGGATGGCGAAGCTCATTACGCGAACCAGTTTGGTCCCGAGGCGTTGCATCCGGGGGATGGCTCGTTCGACTTCCTGGAGGGTGATTTCGAAGGGATCGGTGATCTTTTTGGCCCAGTTGCCGATGGTGGATCCAAAGCAGCAGACCCCGATGCCGGCTTCTTGGAGTTTTTCCACCACTTGTTCAAAGGCTTCGTCGGGGATGTCATGGATGTTGGCCGGTTCAAACCCGTCGACCTGGACGGTTCGGGCTTCAATGGTTTTCCAGCCTAGCTCTTTGGTGGCCTGGATTTGGACATCGATGGAGGCGCCGGCTTCATCGGCGATGCCTGTGAGATAGACTCGTCCGCCAAAGTACTGCCCACCGTTTCCTTGTGTTTGTGCCTGAGTCATAAGCGTGTAGTCCTTTTGTTGTTTGCTGCCTCTTCCTCCATCTTTTCACGGGAATCAGTTTCCGGCAAGTCCTGGGAAGCAAAAGCGTAAGGGGGTGGAATGAGGGCAAGGGGACGGCTAAGACGAAGGCAGGGTTCGGCCCCGGCGCCGGAGCCAACCGAGATTTTCCAGAATTTTCCGGATGGAATAGACTCGGTTCAGGGTATAGAAATGGAAGTGCCAGACTCCGTGTTTCCAGAGATCCTGGCATTGACGGGTAGCGTATTCGATACCGAAGGCACGGACGGCTTCGTCGTCATCTTCCAGTTCTCGGAAGCGTTGTTCAAGGGGGGTAGGAATAGAGGCGCCGCATAGGGTGGCGAAGCGATGGATCTGTTTGGTGCTGAGAATGGGAATGATACCGGGGATTAAGGGGACATGGACATCGAGTTGTTGGGTCAAATAGTCTCGGAATTCGTAGTAGAACTGGTTGTCGAAGAAGAGCTGGGTAATAACGAAATCGGCGCCGGCTTGGATTTTGTCCCGCAGGCGTTGCCAGTCGACGTATTTGCCTTCCTGGCATTCTAGATGGCCTTCGGGGAATCCGGCCACTCCGATACAGAAATCGTCGACTCGGCGGATGAATTGGACCAGTTCGATCGCATAACGGAATCCGTCAGGAGAAGGTTCAAAACGGTCGGTGTCCTGGGGAGGATCGCCGCGGAGGGCCAGGATATTTCGGATGTTTCGGGATCGGGCCTGCTGGAGCCAAGCATGGATGTCGCGCCGGCTGGAGCCGACGCAAGTTAAATGGGCCATAGTGGGGACGCCGAAACGGCGTTGGATGTAATCGACCCATTCGAGGGTTTGGCCTCGGGTACTTCCACCGGCTCCGTAGGTGACGGAACAGAAATCCGGTTCTAATTCCATTAGAGCGGGAAGGGTACGGTTTTGAAAGCGTTCCTCGGCTTCCTGAGTTTTAGGTGTAAAGAATTCGAAGGAAATCACAACGCGACCTTCCCGCTGGGCCTCGTTCAGGATGTCTCGGATGTAACGCATAGATGTGTGTAAGTTTTGTGGTTTTTGGAGGGTTAGGGATCCGGGCTTTTATGGGGTACGGAGGCGTCGGATTTGACGAAAAAGTTGGATCATTTGGAGTGCCGTCTGGGCGGCTTCTCGGCCGCGGTTATGTTGGGGGTCCAGGCACCGGACCTGTGCCTGAGCTTCGTTATCAAGGAGAAGGACTTCATGGATCATAGGGATCCCGGTTTGGATTTGGAGTTGCATAAGGGCCTCGGTAACGGCTCGGCCGATCAGGTCGGCGTGGGCGGTTTCACCGCGGAGGATAACCCCGAGGTTAATGACGGCTTCGTAGCGGAAGGGTCGGGTAGAACGGGCCAGTTCGGCGGCTACAGCCGGGATTTCAAAGGCACCGGGGACACGGTAAAGATCGATTTGGGCATCCGGCGCTTTTTGAAGTTCGTCTACGGCCCCTTGAACCAGACCGTCTACGTATTGGGCGTTATAGCGGCTAGCCACGATGGCCACCCGCGGTTGTTCGGGAGGTTGTTCGGACGAAGAAGTTTCGATCTTTTTGAGCATATCGGTCCTTCCTTCCGTTTTTTTCGTCCCTAGGGTTCCTAAAAGTGGAGAGAATCAGAACAGATGGCCAAGTTTTTTCTTTTTAGTTTCGAGGTAGCGTTTGTTGTAAGGGTTGGGAGGAATACGGATAGGGACTCGTTCGACCACTTTGAGGCCGTGGCCTTCGATCCCGACGATCTTTTTGGGGTTATTGGTCAGGAGTCGAATGCTGCGCAGGCCCAGATCGACGAGGATTTGAGCGCCGATTCCGTAGTCCCGTAGGTCCGGGGGGTATCCGAGTTTTTCGTTGGCTTCGACCGTGTCTGCTCCGTGTTCTTGGAGTTTATAAGCCAGGATTTTGGGGCCCAGGCCGATGCCTCGTCCTTCTTGCCGCATGTAGAGGAGCACCCCGCAACCCTCCTCGACGATTTGCCGCATTGCTTGCCGAAGTTGCGGTCCGCAGTCACAACGGAGAGAACCGAACACATCCCCGGTCAGGCATTCACTATGGACACGGACTAGGACATTCTCTTTGCCGGCGACTTCGCCGTGGACGAGGGCTACGTGGAGGTTGTTGTCCACCTTCGTGCGGTAGAGGTAAAGCTGGAAATCGCCGTATTCGGTTGGAAGGAAGACACTTTCGACGCGTTCGACCAGTTTCTCTCGGCGGCGACGGTATTCGATCAGGTCGGCAATGGAGCAGATTTTTAGGCCGTGTTTACGGGCGAACTTTCGCAGTTCCGGCAGACGGGCCATTGTCCCATCGTCGTTCATGATTTCGCAGATGACCCCGACCGGCTGACAGCCGGCCAGACGGGCCAGGTCGACGGCCGCTTCGGTATGCCCGGCCCGCTGGAGAACACCACCTGGTTTGGCTCGCAAGGGGAAGACGTGCCCCGGCTGGACCAGATCTTCGGGTTTCGCTTTGGGATCAGCCATGATTCGAATCGTGCGAGCTCGGTCGGCGGCACTAATTCCTGTCGTGATCCCATGGGCGGCATCTACGCTGACCTGGAAATCGGTCCGGAAGTTATCCCGGTTTTCGACCACCATGGGGCCAATGCCAAGTTGTTTGAGGCGTTCTTGGGTAGCCGGGACGCAGATTAAACCTCGGCCGTATTTGGCCATAAAGTTCACGGCCTCAGGGGTGACGTGTTCGGCCGCCATGACGAGATCGCCTTCGTTCTCGCGATCTTCGTCATCGACCACAATGACCATCTCCCCTCGTCGAATGGCCTCGATGACTTCTTCGATCGGATCGAAAGGGCTCTTCGACCGGGATTTCGGGTCAGGATTCGTTAGGGTTTCTGGATTCTGTTTTCTGTTTTTCATCGTTTTCTCCGCTTCCCGGACCGGGATGGACCCGATCGCGACCTCTTCTCAAAAATAAGAGATTGCCTCCGATCCGGAAAACAAGTTAATCGTGGAATCGTCAAGGCGTCCGCAAAACGAAAAACCAAACAAGAACAAACAACAGGAAGGAAGCGCTATGGCAAAGGTTGTGTATCATCCCAGTGTTGAAGGGGCCCAGCACGGGGCCAAGACGTTGGCGCAGTTTCTGGATTATGCAAAAGCCTCGGGGGCTGCCGGAGCCCAGCCGTCCAATTACATGTTAGAGAAAGAGGACGGCTCCTTCATGAGCGCAAAGGAGATTAAAGATTTGTTTGAATCGCGAGGGCTGCATCTGGACGGGATTTCCGCTCATTGTCCGTTCTGGGTGCATACGACGGCTTGGACCGGAAGCCCGACGATTCGGCCGTTTGTTCCGGAGGATGTGGCCAAGATGTCTCCGGAAAAGATCGAGCAATGGGCCGAGGATTACCTGTTGCGGTTGATGGATTTGGCAGTGGAGCTGGGGGTAAAGATTCTGCCGATGTTCTGGGGGGTAGCCTTTGGTTGGGAGATCGCAACCGGTTATCCTTGGGGATTCTGGAAAGGCCCAGGATATGACCTGATAGAAGAAGGAAAGGAACGGTTTGTGAAGAAGACCGCCCGATTACGGGAACATGCGAACAAGTTGGGTATCTACCTGGCTCATGAGATCCATCCGGGGACCGCGGCGATGTGCGCCGATGACTTCCTCGTGTTGGTCGAGATTTGTGATGGGGACCGGTGCTTAGCGGTGAATGCGGATCCGTCTCACTGCTGGGAAGGGGAAGATTGGGAGACTCGGTTCCGGAAGGTTGGGGATCGGGTGTATGGGTGCCATGTGAAGAACCATGTGGTTCGGCCGGGGTTCCCGCTACGGGCCATGAAGCCGAATTGGCCGGACCGGGCGATGCAGTTTGTGGATATTCCGTCTGGGGACTTGAACATGGTTCGGTACGTAGAGATGCTTATCGATATCGGCTATCCGCAACGGTATTGTGAAGTGATGGGGACGGAGACAGCACCGTTAGTAGTCGAGGCAGAAAGTGCCTATCGGGATATCGATGCTACCAGCGCAAACGGGATCCAATACGTCCGCGATCACCTCTGCTTCCCGATCGCCGAAGCCTCGTTTGAGGAAGGAATGGGGGCCTAACCTCCCCTTTTCCGGTTCATGAAGAGAAAGAAACAGAAATGCGGGGTTGGTCACTCAGCCCCGCATTTTTTAAGAGGCCGGGGTTTGCGTTAGGCCGGTGGGTTCCGTAGACTGCTTTGCTATGAAAGATGGGAAGTTGGCAATACTGGTTGCGGGGCTGCTGCTGTTGTTGGGTGGGTGCCGGACACCGGAGGCGGTTCGAAGCGCTTACAATCCGGAGGCCGATTTGGAACAGTATCGAACCTTTACGGTTCT
>CAZBKV010000142.1:0-6743 GCA_964492575.1 uncultured Verrucomicrobiota bacterium
CCTCTATTCGGTCGGATGGAACCTACGGGATGACGGCGGGAAACCTTCCCCTGGACAGACGGCTTCTTTACTTGTTCTAGGGGACTGGGTATGGAAATGCCCGCGGACCATGCCCAAAACCCTCTCCTTCCACCCCTTGCAAAAGCCCTCCCTGTCGATTCTTACCAATGTCATCAAGTTTCTACCCCCTCCTCCAGACACCGGCACCTCTATACAGGTGCCAAAACAATCTACAAATCCTTAACCCTGTTGCTTTTTGAAAAAAACACTTTCGATGGAAGGAGAAAAACAAAGGCGCCGCTCCTCCTCCGCGCGTACAAACTTGTTTTCCGACCCTGGTCACGCTCTTGCGAGCGCAGAGTTTGTTCGGGAGAGGTATCTTTCTATACTAGCGCGTTGGGGGCCCACGCCCAACCCTCCACTTGCCCTTCGAATACCCAGGGAGCACGTAGGACAGACTACACCTTCGGCAGCTCATACGGATGGCGATAAGAACGACTCAGATAAGCATTGGCCTCCGGTTCCAGAAAACGTTTCTGGGTAGCATCGAAATGCAGCGTGCGGTTTCCGGTGCGATGCGCAATGTTGGCCATCTCTAACACACACCAGGCCGGCTGGGCAATGCGCAGAGAGGCGTTTGGTTCTTTGCGCGTCTTTATGCAATCCAGGAAGTTCCGGTAATGCTCCATGTCGCATGGGCGGCCGTACTGCTGCGCAACCACTTTCCAAGGAAAGACCGTCGCTTGCCATCCTCCGCCATGACGTCCGACCACCAGCATCTGCTCCGTCCCATAAATCTCGATACGGGTGGAGTTATGAAGCCAAAACGGAAACTCGTCCCCCTCCCGAATGGTCATGTTCGTCTTATGCATGAATTTGGGATAATTGGTGTGTTCTACGGTAAGGACGAAATTTCCAAAATCGAAATGGGCGACCAGAACATCCGGATCTTGCCCATCGTCCCCGCGATGGGCGATGCGACCTCCGGTCGCTGACACCGATTTGGGGAATCCCGGATCTCCCATCAGCATTAAAGCCAGGTCGACTTGGTGGATTCCGTCGTTGCGCAAATCCCCTCCGCAGTAATCCCAAAACCGTTGCCAGCCGCTGTAGTAGATCCGTCGATGCCAAGGCCGGTAGGGTGCAGGCCCCAGCCACATATCCCAGTTTAGATCGTCTGGTTTCTTCCCGGGATCACCCAGATGAAATGCCGAACCGCTCTTCAGATTGTAAACTTTTACCAGGTGGATCGGGCCGAGATGGCCTTCGCGGATGTATTGGAGGGCTTCCAGGTTATAGGCCCCGCTTCGATTTTGGGTTCCGACCTGAACGATCCGGCGATACCGCTCTGCCGCCCGAATCATGAGTTCGGTCTCCTGGATCGTATGGGCATGGGGTTTTTCGACATAGACATCCTTACCGGCCATGACGGCTCGAATCGTAGCCAGGGCATGCCAGTGATCCGGTGTCGCCACAATCACCGCGTCCACGGCCGGATCGTCCAGGACCTGATCGAGAGATCCGGTCAGACGGATTCCACGGACTCGTTCTTTCGGAGCGTATCGTTCCAGAAAGGTTTGGGTCTGGCGGGCACGGGTCTGATACACATCGCAAAGCCATACGATCTGAGCCCCAAGCAAAGCCATTCCGCGGGCATTGAGTCGGCCTCTTCCGCCGCATCCGATCAAGGCGATCCCGATCCGTTCATTGGCTCCCAGTACGGAGAGGCTCCATCCGGCGGAAAGGGTTCCGGCTACGGCCATCGTTCGGGTTAGGAAACGTCTTCGAGAAAGTTGTGATCGATTCATGGAATCCTCCTTTATGCCTTTTGGGTTGGGTTCGATCTTTTCTGGAAGTTCCAGAAACCATTGGACCAACTTGCTAGGGGGCATGCAAGAAAGAGCGGAAGAAATTTCAGAACTTGAAATAACGTTACCTCCCTATTTCTGCCCGTCTAAAAAATGAAAAGGCCCTCTTTTCAAACAAGCTCTTCCCATGTAAATTTGGAGCAGGTGCCGGTGTGGCGGAATTGGCAGACGCACGGGACTTAAAATCCCGTGACCCGCGAGGGTCGTGTGGGTTCGAGCCCCTCCACCGGCACCATCTCTTTTTTGCTCCTTGCCAGGGAACACCCTGGTGATTCGGGTTTTCCCCTGTTACTTTCTAGAAAAAAGGTCATGCGTGGTGCTCTTCTCAATGCCGTAGCCATCCTGGTCGCCGGGCTCTTTTCAAGCCTTTCGAAAACCCGTCCCTCCATCCCTACTCAGCTGGCCTTTCGATGGTTCGTGGTCATAGCTTGTTTTTACCTCGGAGGACGGATCTGCATGGAAGGAGTGCTTCGCGAAGGCCCGGCCTGGGTCCTTCGACAACTTGTCATTCTCCTTGTGGCGGTGACGATCGGCAAATGGATCGGAACGGCCTTAAAGCTTCAGGAACGGTTGAATCGATTGGGCCGATTTGCCGCGGGCCAGGTCGCCGAACAAGCCGGGTCGATTCAAAACGGATTGATCGCGGCATGGATCTTGTTCGGGCTCAATCCCCTGGCGTTTGCCGGTCCCCTGATTGAAGCCTGGACGGGTTCCGTTGCGGTCATGGCGGTCAAGGCCGGGATGGATGCCTTGGGGGTCCTAAGTTTTCCACCGGCCTTGCGTTGGGGAAGTATGCTGAGTGTGGTTCCGACGGCGGGATGGATTGGGCTTTGGTTCTTTCTCGGTCAAATCGGGATGCCGTGGCTCCAATCCGTCCACGGGGTTGGACTGTTGCAAGCGGTCTCTGGGGTCCTGGTCCTAACCACCGGGCTTCATCTGGCCGGTTGGCGGCGGATCGCCCTAGCAGACTACTTACCGGGTTTGGTCATTGCTCCTCTACTGGCCTGGGCGACCGGTTGACCCTCACCCCGAGGATAAGCCGGCTGTAAGGCTTCCAGGTATTGCCGAATTTCCCGAAGACGTTTTTCCACAGTTCGACCGCTTAGTCGAGGAAACCGTCCTCTCACCTGCAAATAATCCCCACCCCGGACCAACATCAATCGATTCTCGCGCACCTCAATCGCCGTGACGCCTCGTTCGGCTGCCAACATCTTCAAGCGATAGACCTCCAACAAATAACGCACCGGATCCGGCAACGGACCGAACCGATCGCGCAGTTCCTCTTCCAAATCGGCGATCTGTTGGGGATCGACTGCCTCGGCCAAGCGCCGGTGCACTTCGATCCGCCAGGACGGTTCTGAGACATAATCGGTCGGCAAGGCGGCCACTGCGGCATCCGATCGTTCGCCTCCACTGGCCCCGACGCGCAGGAAATCCAGGGCTATCCGTACTTGCGGAGGACGTCGAACCTCTTCCCCCTTCAGCCGCCGAATGGTCTCTTCCAACAATCGGCAATACAGCTCAAAACCGACGGCGGAGATATGCCCACTCTGCTCTTTGCCGAGAAGATTGCCGGCCCCTCGAATTTCCAGATCTTTCAACGCGATCTTAAACCCGCTTCCCGGAGCCGAATATTGCCGGATCGCACTCAACCGCTTCCGAGCCGTGTCCAAGACACGGGCATGACGCGGAATGAGAAGATAGGCATACGCTTGATGTTTGTACCGTCCGACTCGCCCGCGTAGCTGGTACAAATCGCTCAGGCCGAACCGATCGGCTCGTTCGATAATGATCGTATTCGCATTGGGAATGTCTAAGCCGCTTTCAATAATGGTCGTGCAGACCAGAACATCTACCTCCCCGTTTACAAACCGGGTCATTACCCGTTCCAGCTGGTCGGAAGGCATCTGTCCATGGGCCACCTCAATCCGGGCTTTCGGAACAAGCTTGCGCAAACGCTCAGCGATCGACGGCAGGCGAGCCACACGATTGTGGAGGTAAAAGACCTGACCGCCACGGGCCAGTTCCCGCTCAATCGCCCGTCGCACCAAATCCTCATCGTACGCCGCGACAATGGTCTCTACCGGCAACCGATCTTGCGGCGGTGTTTCTATCACACTCATATCCCGAGCCCCGGCTAGGGCCAGGTAAAGGGTCCGCGGGATCGGCGTGGCCGAAAGGGTCAACACATCCACCTCGCATCGCAACTGTTTCAGCCGTTCCTTATGGGCGACCCCAAACCGCTGTTCCTCATCAATCACCACCAGACCCAAGTCATGGAACTGCACATCGTCACTCAAAAGCCGATGGGTCCCAATTACGATGTCCACACTTCCCAGGGCTAAATCCCGTAGAATCCGTTCCTGCTGTGCACGGGAACGGAACCGGGATAAAAGCTCGATCCGGATGGGGTAACCGGCCATCCGTTCCTGAAACGTCCGATAATGCTGATGAGCCAGGACCGTTGTGGGGGCCAAAATCGCAACCTGTTTCCCGGCCATGACCATCTTGAAGGCGGCCCGAATCGCCACCTCGGTCTTTCCAAACCCCACATCCCCGCAGATCAGTCGATCCATCGGCTTCGAGCTTTCCATATCCCGTTTAGTTGCCTCAATGGCCGCCAGCTGGTCCGGGGTCTCTTCGTACGGGAAAGCGTTTTCAAAATCCCGCTGCCAGGGGGTATCCGGCGGACACGCAAAACCAGGACGCATAGCCCGCAACGCCTGAATTCGCAACAGCTCGGCCGCAAAATCGCGGATGGCCTGCTCGGCCTTAGCACGCGTCCGGCGCCACCGTGGCGAACGAAGCCGATCCAACTGCGGTCGTCCCCGACCTGTCCCCACATACTTGGTCACCAGATGAGCCTGTGTAATCGGAACATAGAGACGGTCCGGAGGATCTCCGGCCCGCGTCGGGGCATACTCAATCACAAGACACTCCTCGCCCTCGCCTCCATCCAACCGACCCAGCCCGACAAACCGGCCGATCCCATACTGGACATGAACCACATAATCTCCCGGCTCCAGCTCCGCAAAATGAACCTCCACCGAAGCTCGACGGACCCGTTCGATCTTCGACCGTAACGCCCGCGGGGTCAGCACCTTCTTCCGGCCGAAGATCTCCACATCCGTCACCACGACAACCTTTCCTTCCTCCCACAGAAACCCACCCGACAACCGTCCGAGCCGAACCAACGGCCGGATGGATCGAGACAAGGATTGAGATGGTCCTGTCCGATTCCGGGAAGGAGATTCCGCAGTCCTTTTTCTTTCCTCCGGCGCGTTGATGGAGGAAGAATCGGTCTCCGGCCTATTTTCTTCCACGGCGGAGCTCTCTTCTTCTTCTCCACCCCAGCCCATCTCACGCCAAAGCTCCAAAAAACGATCTCGCTCCGTCGGTTCTCCACAGACCACGTACACACGCATCCCCTGCCGCATCCAACGGTGCATCTGCTCAAACAACCGCCGCCGTTGCCGCTCCAGCACGTCTAGACTCATCGGCCCGCCCACATCGATTGCCCGGTAAGCCTCTAAATCCACAATAGACAGAGGAACAGAAGTCGCCTCGGAATGAAACGCTCCGGCAAGTTGGGCTTCCTGTAGCTCGATCCGATGTTGCACCTGCCGACCCGCCTCCCGAATCCAATCCGGCCAGGGCTCGATTAACGGCTGATCTTTCGGGATCTCGGCAAGATACCGTTCCGCCTCTTTCCAAATCTGTTCCGGCTCGACCAGAACGAGCCCGGCCGATTCGCGAAGATCCTGAAGATAAGCGTGCAACGGCATGGGGGACGGAAGCTCCGCCTCTTCTTTCCTGGAAACGCCATCCCAAGTTCCTCCATCCGGCCTCCAGTCCGATCGCTCAGAATCCGGACCGGCCCCTTGCTGCTGCTCCACCCAACGTCGTAACAAGACCAACTCCCCACCCGGTCCCAACAGAACGTGTTTCAATCGCTGCGTCGTCCGCTGGGTCTCCACATCAAACGTCCGAATAGAATCGATCGTATCCCCAAAGAACTCGATCCGAACCGGCTGTTCATGATCCGAAGGAAAGACATCCAAAATCCCACCCCGCCGAGCATACTCCCCTTTTCCGGTGACTTTAACCTCTTGCTCGTAGCCTTGCCGCTCCAGCCATTCAGACAATTCCAAAGGTCCGATCTGGGTTCCTTCTTCTAAGAAAAGTAAGTGTTGCTTGACATACTCCGGAGCCAAGGTCTTCTGCATCACAGCCCGCACTTCGGCCAAAAGCAGCAAAGGACGATCCTGCGCCTCTCGACGAACCAGACGATCCAGGACCGCCAACCGCTCGCCGATGATATCAGCCCGAGGCAACCGACTCTCCTGAGGCAGGACATCCCAGGCCGGAAACACCAGAAGTTCAGGTCGCCGGCTCTCTTCCTCCCAAGCCCACTCCAGCCAAGTGTTCAGATCTTGAGACCATCGTTCTAGTTCCGCAGCGGAAGGAACTACCACCAACCATGTCCGCGCCGGTAGAATCCTCGCTGCCTCTACGACGAACCAGGGCTGAGCATTGGCCGTGACACCACTATACCCTCCCGCTCTTCCTTGTTTTACTCCTTGGAAAAGAGCGGAGCCTATCGATGGAAACACCGCCTTGTGCTCTTGTTTTTTTCTCCGGGATACCATTCACCCTGTTCACATTCTCCCTTCCGGCTCTTTTCAATCTTTGACAAGATCCCCTAAAGCGCAACGGATTTTCTCCGCTCTCTTTGTCCGCGATTTTGAAAACCCAAAACGATTCGAAGAAACGGAAAGATGTTCGATTCTTTCCAACTAGAAAGGAGAGATACGTATTGAATTGTAGTCACGTTTTAGGGCTCATCCGAAAAATCGGTTGGGTCGTTTGAAAAAA
>CAZBKV010000143.1:0-3482 GCA_964492575.1 uncultured Verrucomicrobiota bacterium
GCGTCGACTAATGCCCAGAAAGGTGATGGCCATTAGGGTCACCACCGAAAGCATGATCAAAGTAACTATGAGAGCAATTCCTTGTTGTTGTCGTGATCTCATGGCTGTTTTGTGGGTGCAACGTTTCCTTGCCAAATTGGGATTTGTTGTCGGAAGAAATGGATTTGGCCTACATGTTCAGAGAGAAACCTTCTGGCTAAGTCGGATCCGGGTGGCAGAGAGAGGAGTTGCTGGTAAGCGGATCGTTCCAACACGCCTAATTCGATTTCTACATAACCGGGAAGGCTTTCCTGCAGGAAAGCAAAATCTGTTTGCCCGGTTTGATCTTTCCAGATCCGAACCATATCGGAATGGTAGAGATTCGGCTCTGAGTAGGAGATGGGATATCCGTTTACATCATAGACTTGGATCCGGAAATGAACAACTCCATCTAGAACAGGGGTAAAGGCAGTAGCCGGTTGGTTAAGGGCAAAACGGGTAATATCGGGATCGTAATGCGCTAGCACCGTAGCATAACGTCCTAAAATACCGACTCCCATCCAGGTTTGTTGCCCAACCCAATTGGTCGGTTGCAAAACACGGTAAACCACAGCTTCATAATGATCGGTCATTCGTTTTAACAAGAAGACCTCATAAAGATAATTGGACCGAACAAATTGCCCCGGCAGGGTTAAGCCTACAGGACGATATACCGGGCTGACGAAGGCGACCAGATTGGTCCCTCGAGGATGGTAAGAAGGAGCCAACGCGGTAAAGTCACTCCGGATTAATTCTAAAGTTGTACGAGTCGATTCCAGCACATCGACTTGATTCACATTCATCCGAAGCGCCCTTTGCGTATGGTAAAACATTCCATAAAGAGAAACGATAATAATGCTCATGATGGTGACAGAAAGGAGAAGTTCCAACAAAGTAAACCCTCTCCTTCCTGCCTGCCGGACAGGCAGGTTAGCTTGCGGATGAGAAGTAAAGGGCATTGGATAGCCGTTCATCGTATAATTCCCATACGAAGTGGTTGGATCCGGTACAGTTCTACTGGTATTTCAGACGCTTCTAGGATAGTGAGAGGACCAAGGGCCAGGGTGCGATACACTCGATGGTTCCGTCCGACACGATATCGACCCTGTCCAATCCATACCACCGGCCAGCGGAAATCCAGGCGAATTTCATGGCTATAATATTGGAGGGTTCGAGTTCGAAGGTAATTGGATTGACGAACCAGTTTGGTGACAGAATGGAATTCTGTCATATTCGTGTTCCAGGAATAGCCGGTCACAGGAGGAGCAATCTGAACGGTAAGCTGGTAAAGAAACGCTACATTCGTGGCGATAGGAGATTGTTCTGCAGCGGTTCCTGTAAGAGCCCGCACAATAGCTACCGCACATCGGCTAGAGTCCGGGGGTAAGTTAGGGTTATTTGACATATACTGGGGATAGGTTAGTAGACCGATAATATGATGTGCTGCATAGAAATCTTTGCCCGCAAAAAAAGTCCGGGTGGTTTTCGCATCGATACGCTGAATCAGCAAAACATGATTCGTGAGATAGTCTAAATGGATCTGTCCGTTTCGAATCGCTTCTAACCAAAGCTGGGCGTCTTGGTTGATGATGGTGTCTTCCCGGTTTTCGCGCTGGACCTGAAGTCCGGTCGGCATAACGCCGATGATCGCGGTTAAGGCAAATGCAACGATGGCGATCGCAATCGCGATTTCCACCATCGTAAATCCCCCGCTTCCCGACCGAATCCTTCGTCGGGAGGAGAACAAGGCATATAAATTTAAGGTCCGTCTTGTCATGGTTGCTCGGGAGGTAAGGCCACGGCTCGGCCCGTGGCCCAATTGACTTCAACCCAAATTCGATTTCCCTTGGGCGTTTCCACTACGTCCGGTGGAGCCTGAAGGAGAGGACGTCCACGGTTGTCTTGGGGGTAAAAGACACTCCCGCGTGCCAGTCCAATGGTTTCCCCAGGATATTTCGGGAGATAAGGACTGTCATAGTAAATTCGACCAAATGGATCAAAAGCAATATAAGGTAAATAGACTAAAGGGCCTTCCGGCGACGGGAAAGGAAACCAGGAATAGGGTAAGGGACGTCGGTGCCGGAATTGAGGGTTTCGGTTTTGATCGCTATTGGCAAGTTTCAGCCAGTCCTGCAGACTTAGATCTGAGAACTTTTCCGGGGCAAACAGGATACCGTCTGGTAAATAACGCCATTCTGTTAAATACCGAGGATGATGTTGACCAGGCTGGTCCCCTACACTACGCCATGAAAACATTGCGTAGGCTCGAAGCTGCCCTTGAATCAGGTTTGTCAGCATGTTCAGATCCCGGAGTCGAAGCTGCGGAATTGGATAGGAATGGGTAAGGATCTGATTGGCTACCTTCCCAATCCCTGCAGGCAAAAAGAGGACATAGACCGTCCGGCGTCCCCCAATCGCCAGGCGACGGGCCAGCCTCAATTCATCCACCATCTGACCGGAGGCGGAAGAGACTTTATTAGTACGGGTCAGCGAGCGGATTGCAGGCACCGCCGTTCCGGCCAGGAAGACGATGATGGCAATCACAGTCAATAACTCCAACAAGGAGAAACCGGCTCTTGATCGGGAGGGCCGGTTTCGCCTGTCCCGCTCAACGCATGCATCTTTTCGGCCATGGATCAAAAGGAAGCGCATGGGTACTGTTTTATTGCCAGCTTAAAATGTTGTCTTTGTTGACCCCTTGAGTGGCCTTCATGTTGGGATCCGCTTTTCCGTCCGGTCCAAGAGACCAAATCATGACCGGCGCGGCGACTTCAAAGGAGTTCGGATCTTTTTGGGCGTTTTCGGTGGTCCGTCGCAGCCCGTAAAATCCGATGTTTCCCTGCTGTTGAGAGACAACCGCACGACGATAGAACGCGTCCCGACAATGCTCATCGAAGTTAAGATCAATTGTAATAATATAAGGATTTCCCCATGGATCTCGTAACACCCCATCAGGTCCGATCCCACCCCCAGCATAAATCGGGGGTAGAGGTCCGCCAGGAGGACGTCGGTAATTGACCTGTTTAAAGCCGTCGATGAAGTTTTGTTTCCGAGGGTTATACCGGTGGTTGTAGTTTGGAGTTGGATGACCTTCGGGGGTTTCTACCATATCGGCGAGAATAGAAATTACCTCCGAGTTATTCGCTTCGTATCGGCCGTTGTTGTTGATGATTAAAGGCAAAGGTTGTCCTTTTCCTCCAAGGAGGGGCCGATTTCCGGGGCCAATGGTGCCGAACGTGAAGTCCGGACAACGCTCGGTAGAGGCTTGAAGGGCCATTTGGCTGACCGGTGGCCGATTATAAGTGGCCATGTATTCACTAATGGCGCCGGCCAGGACGGTCATATCTTTTTTCGCGGTCATCACCTTGGCCTTTTCTTTGGCCTTGAGAACGGCCGGCATCAACATACTGGCCAGGATTCCGATGATCGCTATGACGACAAGTAATTCGATAAGGGTGAACCCA
>CAZBKV010000143.1:3492-6683 GCA_964492575.1 uncultured Verrucomicrobiota bacterium
TGGCCGCGTCGTCCATTCTCCCTCTGCAATGTTTGGTTTAGGCCTCTCATGTGTCTCTCGTCGATTTAGGTTGCTTCATTCATTCCTCCCAATTGGCAATGAGCCTTCGCTCCTTTCCTAAAATCAACTCTACCCAAAGATCGTAACTTTGAGGATTGTGCATCGGATTGGTGGAGACATAATGCCAGGGATTGACGGTAAGAAGGCTCGAATCAGTCACATATTTCCGTAGCGGGGCTTCTTGGATCGCTTGTCTGGGCCAGGGAACCGGCGCAGTAAGCAACGTAATCGGTTGAGGAACCCCACGGACTCGAATCGTGGCATAATCGGTGGAACGTAAGGTGCCGAGGTAATTCTTCGGTTGTTTTGGAGCCTCTGCCGAATTCAAAAACCCCTTTCGATTAAAGGCCCGTTGGATGGTCTCAACCGTAAGAGGATCCCCGCCGTCACTCGGCTCATACCGCTGCCCCTTGCCAGTGGAGATGGTTCCGGTCAATTCATAATAAAGAGGATTTAAAACCGGACTGATATTCTGACCACGGTAGGCGTTATCCGGAGGGTATTGATTGAAATCTTGTCGATAACTTTCAATTGCAGTGATTAGTCGATGCAACTGGGCACGCGTGCGAGCAATCTTTGCTTTCCGAGCCGCTAAACCGGCCAGCCCCACGGTCATAGCCGCTAAAATCGCAATAATAGCAATAACCGTCAAAAGCTCGATCAGCGTAAACCCACGCTGCAACTCAACTCCTTGAAATCCATTAACAGTTGTATGTCTTCTGCTCATCCGTCTGCTTCCTTCTTGCCCCTTTCTACTACAACAAATCTTGTGCCACTTTGCAGATTATTTGCTTCCTCGTTGCAGTTCTTGTTCCAGCCGTTCACTGAGCCACTGTTTGATCATGCTTTGATAGTTCAGATAACGGGATCGTGCCAGCCGTTTAATCCGAGCCAGCATGCGAGGATCCATTCGTAAAGTAATCGTTACGGATTCAACACTCTCGCTCGGCACCGTCGCCGAGTCTTCCATCAACTTCATATCCAGCCGACTCTCCATCCAAAACGTCGCTTCCTCCCGCTCATCTGCAAACCGCGGCACCTCCTCCCAGTCCCGAATCACCCGCCACGGCCGCTTCAAGCCCCCAGCAGCCGACTCATCCTTCTGTTGTAAAACAGCCATTCTTCCTCCGTGAACGGTCGAGCCGCGATCACCCGAACCTGCTTGCCGTTGGTCCGATACAGACTGAAGATCCCTTTTCCTCGGCTTGTGCATCCTAAATTGAAATACCGGGCTTCTCCGGCAAAACGCTTCGAATCAGGTAACAGCCGTACGGCGAACGGATCCTCAAACGACTCTTCGATCTCCTCCGGACTCAATTCGCCGTTACACTCAAACGGTGGGCTGTCCCAATCAAATTCCATCTCTTCCTTCCATCTTGTATGCACAATGTATTTACATCCACCCCCTCCGTCAACATTTATCTGCCCCAACAATTCATTTTCCCACCCCAAAAACCAAGCCCTCCTATTCGCAATGGAAACCGGCTTTCTGCATCCCTGCTTGCACGAAGGGATTGGCCATAAAAAGGCGCCAGATCAGGCCGGTCCGGGCATTTTCGATCATCAACACGGCGGCCCCCAAATCGATCCCGATCACATCCTGATCCCACCAATCCCGATCCACATTAAAGGCGTCGCTAAAGCCGTATCGCCCCCACAGCTTGTCATGAAAGAGAGTGTCCATTCTCCGGAGGGTTTGAACACAGAGTTTCGGGGCGAAAGGTACCGAGGCCGCCACCGCCCAGGGCGCCACGGTCCCATCGCATCGAACCCGTCCCGGTGGCGCTCCATACGCCCGATATCCGTCCGGACCGTCACAAGCACTTAATCCCCACAGGCCGAGGGCAAAAGTTTTGAATTTCCCGGCGTTATCCTGGCAAAACTGATGATCGGCCAGCGTGGCGGCCACCGAGCTTTGCCAATAATTGAACCCGAGCCGGTCTCTCTTCCCCCGAAAATCGATAAAAGCGTGACTGAACTGATGCACAAAGAGAGGGGAACATCGGAAGGAACGATAGCCTTTGTACTCTCCGATAGGCCGACGCCATGCCGTCCAGGAAGCCGACGGAATGGGATGGGTCGGAGAGCCCATGGCAAGAATGTAAAGGACCATGAGCTCGCAGTAACTGCCCCACCGGGCTTTGGAGAAGCCGGTTTCCGGACGCCAGGCCATGCAGAGGCGCAGCTCGTCCGGTTTAGTGCCGCCGTCGGTCCGCATCCAGTTGAAATCGATCCGTCGATAGATGCGATCGGCCAGCGTAGCGACCTCGGTATTCGGGAAATACTGGCCGGCCACCAGAGCGCCAGCGACAAACAGAATGGTATCAATGGAAGAGAGCTCGGACCGGCCGGCGCGCCGACCGGTATGCATATTTACAAAATGATAATACCAGCCATGGACGTTGGGCATCTGGTGGTAGGCGAATCGAAGGGTCGTTAGAGCCCGTTGGTAGGCGTCTTGACGGCTGATCCAGTGGTGTTCCACAGCCACCGGCAAGGCAGCCAGACCAAATCCGGTCGCGGCAATACTGGACAGGGTCCTTCGATCCGGATGAAAATTATTCGCTCGGTCTTTGACCAGTCCGGTCTGACGATCAGCTTCGTGGAGGAAGAAATCCACGGCTCGGCGCTGGCAGCGTTCCAGAAACCGCCAATCAGATTCGGAAAGGAGAACCGGGGAACTTGTCCTGTCCTTGACCTTCCCGACCATTTCGTTGGAGCCTGCCCTTGGAAACCTTCCACACCATCCCTGAAAGGCCAAGGAGATAGCCAGGATTCCTCCTCCTACCATGAA
Source organism: uncultured Verrucomicrobiota bacterium (assembly GCA_964492575.1). Lineage (GTDB taxonomy): Bacteria > Verrucomicrobiota > Verrucomicrobiia > Limisphaerales > CAZBKV01 > CAZBKV01. The sequence continues at coordinate 6,347 of CAZBKV010000143.1, forward strand.
AAGAATAATACGCTTCCTTTTCATCACGTGGCCCTCTTCTCTTGAACGAACCAACGCTTCTTCTTATTTAAGAGCTTTTCTTCAGCTTAGACGCATCAGAAAGGGAGAGATTTAGAAGAAGCATTGAGCTCATCCGAAAAAACCGGTTGGGGCATCTGAAAGAAGGTATTTGAGGAGAGACACATTGGATGAAAGGCAGGATCGTAGCGAATCGAAGGATATTGCGGCGGCTTGAGGACAGGCCGTCCTACCTTTTCTCCTGGCATATGAACCTATATTGTAGTAGGGCGCTTGTCCCCACGCGTCAGGCCCCTATTTATGGTAGGGCGCGCTGTCC
>CAZBKV010000144.1:0-6678 GCA_964492575.1 uncultured Verrucomicrobiota bacterium
CGGTACTCGCGTGCCAACGCTTGGTCTCCGTGCATTTCCGCTAACTTGGCAAAGGCGGCCAATCCGCAGATGGCTTTGATGGAGAGATTGGCATTGTGAGCCAGATGTCCTGCGAAATCATCCGTGCAGAGCTGGTTCTCCGGATCAAACCCTTTTTGTTTGAGGTACTCTGCCCATCGGCAAACCAACGGCCAGTATTGAGCGGCAAAATCCGCATTCCCTTCCATATGGGCCAACGCAGCAAGAAGGATCAGGAGATTTCCGGTCTCTTCGACCGGCATCTGATTCTGTTCGCTTCGTTCCCCTCCGCCATACACCTGGCCGTTGGCTAAGGGATATTGCCCCAGGTCATGCGGGGCAAAGGGGAAACGCCACCGCGGCGAGTTCGCATAATTCAAAATCGGCACAAGCATCGCCTTGGTCAAAGAAGGGCCGAACAGGAGAAATAAGGGAGACATAGGATAGATCACATCCACGGTCCCGATGCAGCCATTACTGAAACATTCTTTACAAAAGGCTAGGGGTTGACCGTGGGCGTCTGCCACAAATTTGTTGGCCGCAAAGGCCTGCCGGTAAGCAAGGGCGGCCAGACGAGCATATCGTTCCCCTCCGACCCGACGGAGATCGTCCATCAATTCCCAATCAAAGCTGTCACAGCGCTGACGGATGGAGGGATATTCTCGAAGGGAAGCCTCCAACAGGTTCGTCGCGTTCCAACCGTTCCGCCGCCAATAGGGCCGGAGGTTGTGTCCCATGTACTGAATCGAGTACAGATCATCATAAGCCAACATCAGCCATCGTTCCTCCGAATGATAAGGGGCCACGGTCATCGGCTTGAATTGGAAGGCCGCGACCGGCCAGGCATCTCGAGCCGGTCGAGGTTTCCGACGATCCATCGTCTCGGGGATCCCTCCGGATTTCGCAAACATCTGGCGTGTCAATGTTCCACTTGCCACCACACAGCGTTGGACTTGCCCTTCGGGGGCCGCTGTGTAGAGATAGCCCCAGTCGATCCGGAGGTTATCCCCGCTTTTAGCCAGGATCATTTGATCCACCGAGCCGAACCGAAGGACACGGAGACCAGGCTGATCCTGACGGATCCAATCCACCTTCTGGTCGGAGGTATTGACCACAAGCTCAGCGGTGTTGTCGAAGTAAAGCTCCACCTTGTGCGTCAATCCGTCCAGAGACTCCACCTTCCAGGTCAGATAGGTCACCGGGCGAGAAAGCAGTTCCAAATCATACGGAATCATCGGGGTCGTAAATGTCAGAGTGATCCGGACCCCCGCCCCGACGAATTCATAGATCGTCTGGGTAGGACGGACTTCTAAACGCCGTTGGGGTAAAGCCGGCACATCGGCCGGGTCGATCCCCATCAGTCGATACGGCTTGCCGTCGATTCGGACCAGGCTGATCAATGCCTGCGGGGTACCGGTCCAGTGCCTGGTAAAGTCATCGGTCAGCCGATCCGTAAAGGACCAGACGCTGAAATACGGATCGCACGCCACCAACGGAACGGCCGGCGGAGTCAACGCCGTCCATGAACGTTCTGGATAATGAATTGCCTGATAGACCTTCCGATTCAGAGCGGCCACCCGATCGACCCCCATCTTCACCACAGCCCGGTCGTAGGTCATCAGGCCGTTGACCTCGGTTTCTACGTCCGTGATCTGCGTGTACACCGCGGCGGAAAGCCCGGCGGCCCGAATTAGACGAGGCAACTTATCAATCAACTGTTTATACGCCAGGAAGAGCTGATCCGGGTTCTGGTAAGAGCGATAGCCCCAATTCCGTTCCTCCTGCCAGGTATGTCCCCGAATCGGCAATCCCAAGCCACCAAACTCGCCCAAAACCGCCGCGCGTCGGTCATCCCATTGAGGGCAATCCGGCCCCGGATACCGATGCATGTCCACCACATCGCCTACCCCCCGATCGGCCCAACCACTGGCGTTATCCACCAATCGAGTCGGATCCCAGCGACGAATCAATTCCACCACCTGTTTCGTATTCCATTGCCCCCATCCCTCGTTATAGGGGACCCACATCACAATGCAGGGATGATTGAACCGACCGTCAATCAGGGCCTTCAGCTCAGTTAGAAACTGTTGAGCCGATTCTGGACTTCGCTGAATATCCGACCGGCTCCGGCCAATAAACCGGTCCCCGCTTGGCATGTCCTGCCAAACCAGTAACCCCAACCGATCACACCAGTAGTACCATCGATCCGGTTCGACCTTCACGTGCTTGCGGCACATGTTGAACCCAAGCCGCTTGGTCATCTGAATGTCGTAGCGCAGCGCTTCGTCCGTCGGAGCCGTATAAAGTCCATCCGGCCAGAATCCTTGATCCAGAGGACCAAACTGGAACAACGGTCGGTTGTTCAAAAAGAGCCGCGGAATCCCGAACCGATCTTTCGCGACATGAATCTTCCGCATGCCGAAATACGAGCGAACCCGATCGACCGTAGTCTGCCCCTTTCGAAGGGTTAAAGTCAGACCGTACAAGAACGGGGAATCCGGGGACCAAAGTTTCTGATCTGGAATATGGAGCCGAAGAGTCACGGTTCGACTGTCCGAAGGAATATCAACTTCGGCCGTTGCAACAGGTTGCCCCCCATCCAAAGCCACCGCACGGACCCGATCCGCCAGGGAACGACCCGCCAGCTGAAGAACCACCGTCAGCGTGGATCGATCAATATCCGGATACAACCGGAACGACGCAATCCACTGCGGCGGCACCGGTTCAAGCCAAACCGTCTGCCAAATTCCGGTCGTCGGCGTATACCAAATCCCCCTTGGATGACGAACCTGTTTTCCTCGAGGTTGATACCCAGCATCGGTAGGATCCCAAACCGCAACGACCAGTTCCTGCTCCCCGCTGGGTCGAAGGGCATCGGTAATATCAAAAGTAAAGCTGTCATATCCACCGCGATGGGTTCCAATTCGATGCCCATTGACCCAGACGGTCGCTTCCCAATCTACGGCCCCGAAATGAAGCAACACATGCCAGCCTTTCCGCCGCCAAGGAACCCGGAAGGTACGCCGATACCACACCCGCTCTTTCTCGCTCACCCGACGGGCCACCCCAGAAAGGGCTGATTCGATGGGGAAGGGGACCAAGATCTGCCCGTCCCAACTTTGAGGTCGACCTTCTTCTTTGGGTCGAACCGCATAATCCCATAAACCGTTCAGGTTGAGCCAATCGGCCCGAACCATCTGAGGCCTGGGATATTCAGGGTGGGCGTTGGAAGGGTTGACCTCCTTGGCCCATCGGGTCATCAGTCGACCCGCTACCGGGTGCCAGGCTGCAGACACCCTCTCTCCTATCCATAGGACCAAGCAGAGGATTCCTATTGCTATCGGCCTTGTTCGCTGCATGAGACTTTTTGAACCATAAAAGATCTATTGCGGCAAGCTTTATTCCGCTCCTGCTAAAGTACTGGAGACTCCACCGAAAGATCGACTGGAGAGAAGGAAGGCGCCTCAAGAACGTTAACGCCCAACGACATGAGGAAAAGATTCACCGTCGCACAACAGCAGCTACAGAACTTCAGAAGCTACGCTGAGAAGCGAATATCATGTAAGGTCGAAGAAAGCCCCCGACGGATCCGGGACCTTCGTCCGCCACCTCAAACCAAACGTGCGGATCTCTCGCATCCGGCTCTCCAGGAAGGCCATGCTCAGATGGGTACAGGACGCGCCTTGTGTCATCACCCTGCACGGAGCACAACAAAACCCAGGACTTCTAGGCATGAACTCTAACTTTCTAGCCAGGAACGGTTACCTGGCGCACGTTGCTACCATCATAAGAACGTGGAAGAAATCAGTAAAAGGATCTTCCCAACGACCTTTCCTAATTGTCGGGGACAAGCTCTAAGACCCTGCTTGAACTGAGAGCTGTTGGGTTTTCCCTTGTGACGTCCAAAATCGGACCTCCATCCGATGGCGGGAAACGGTGATTTGGTAAGCCGTGTGCCCATGGGTCCGCAGGAGTCGGAACCCCCAGCGTCGCGCCGCCGCCTGCCAGGCGGCAAGGGTTTTGGGGGCCCGATTCCATGCGTCATCCATAAGAAGCACAACCTGTGGGTGAAGACGAGCGAGGAGGGCTTCTTCAACCCCAGAGTCATCCCGAGGAAGGCCGGCTAAGACCAGCCCCGCCTTTCGCTCCCCTAAAGCCTTCAGCAAGGCTTGTTGCCCGGTTCGGCTCAGGTCTCCTAAAAGAAGGATCCCGACCGGTCCTACCGTACGATACAAAACCAATACGGCATCGTCGGCTCGCTGTGCATGCCATCCGGCCGGGGGATGCAAAACTTGCCAACCGCACAAAAGATCACCTGTATGCACAAAATGAATTCGCTTTGATCCGGCCTTCTGAACCGTCTCCAGAAAACGGCGGTAATACGGGGAACGCTGTCGAACCGTGCTGACGAAGATCCGTCGAGGATGAAACATTTCCTCGACGGCCATCGCTCCCCCGACATGCTGAGCATCTCCGTGACTTAGAACCAAAGCCGAAAGCCGATTGATCCCTTGGGATTCCAAATAGGCTGCGACAAAACGTAACGCCTGCCGTCGGTTCCCCGCATCGAAGAGGAAATCGTTCCGCATACCGGGTCCATCGATCCACACAGCCCCACCATCCGGCTCTGCCAAAACGGTAAGCCGAACCGTGTGGTGGGTCTTCCAAATATGCCCTGCTGTTTGGCCTAAGGCGAGAACCAGTCCGAAGACCGATCCCCAAACCCAAGGACGTCGCCAGGGCCGTCGTCCTGTTAACCCCAACCCCAAAATCCAGAAATAAAGGAGAACCCACAAAATCGATGGCCTTTGAACCCGCCACCATGTCCATGGCCATTTTTCCAGGGTGGATCCGGCCCAAAACACCACGTACAGTCCGAGCCAGGCCGCGTTATTAAACAACCCTGCCAGCCCCGGCCACCATCCTCCGACCAACAGGGTTCCTAATGCCCCTGCCACAGTAATCAATGCCAACACAGGAACCACCCCATTGATCAGCACAGCCGCAGGGGTAAAGAGATGGAAATACCAAGCCGTCCATGGCCAACTAGCTAACCAGCAAAAAACAGAAGCCCCCAACCAGCTTCCTACCCCAAAGCCAACCTTCCGAAGAACCCGTCGCCACGCCGGAAGGTACCGAGCCGGAATCCATTGATTCGCGAGGCGCATCTCCGTCAGCCGACGTTGCCACAGCCCAAACCCTAAGATCAGCGCCCCAACCACACTGAACGAAAGCTGGAATCCCGGCTGGAACAACTGCTGAGGTTGCCACAGCAGGATCAAAACTGCCGCCAATCCCCATGCGTTCAACAGGTTGGGAGGCTGCTTCAGGACATAACTTCCCACCAAGGCAGAAGCCATGATGGAGGCCCGAGTTGCCGAAATCTGCCATCCGGTCCATGCCGTATAAAGCCAAGCCACCCCACAGGCGGCCAGCCAAGCCATGCGATGCGGCATCTGCAAAGCCCGAAACAGGATCCGTAAGATCAATACTACACATCCGATGTGAAGACCGCTAATAGCAAACAAATGCATGGTCCCGCTCTTTCGGAACGGATCGAAGGAGGCGTAAGAAAGAGCGCTTCGTTCCCCCAAGATCATGGCTCGAAGGAATGGAAGGATAGGGTCTTCTGGTGGTAAACCGAAGCTTAGCCATCGACGGGCAGCCTCTCGAAACCGCCGTCCCCACGAAGGCGGCGCCCGATCGAGAATCTCCAAATCATCCGGTCGATTGGCCCTCAGCACAAAATAGATCCCTTTTCGTTGCAAGTAGGCTCGCTCATCGAATAACCCCGGTAACGGCGCCGGGGCCGGTCGATCCAGCACACCGGTAATCCGCACCCGGCTCCCTTCCGTCAGCGCCGCCGGTATAGTGCGAAGTTCCACACGAAGCAGGCCACAAACCGGCTGTGTAGTGTGACGCAGCGTAAGCCTTGTACTCCGAACAATCAACTGGGCTTTGCTACTTGGTTTCGAAGGCCCCGAAGGAGAGACGGCGTATTTTGTTTGAAGAGAGACCACCACCCCCTCGACCTGTGCCAGCACAGGGGTTTGGGGAACGACTCGACGTAAGTCCATCGGACTCCAAGGATCGACGGCCAGATGGAAACAGAATCCGCCTGCCCCAAAGATCGCTCCAACGAGGAACCACCGTCGCATCCGGTGCCAGAGCGCAAACCCCAACCAGCTGATTCCAAAACCAATCGCCCAGATCCACCACGGCCATCCACTTCGATCGGCCACAAAAATTCCGCTTCCCAGTCCCACCGCAACCCAAACCATCGGGACATGGTGCGGAGAAAGCGGAAGCTCTGTTGTTCGCCCTTCCTCCTGCCCCATCACTTCGACGCTGGCAAAGCCGCTTTTTCTTTTGCCAAACGTCTCTTCTGAGCTCGCTCCCTCCGAAGCCGATCCAACCCTTCTAACCCCACTAACACAACCAAACTCGCCGCTGCATCCAGCAAAACATCCCACCCTGAAGCATGACGGGAAGGGACAAAACTTTGATGCCATTCATCCAACAAGGCATAACCTACACAGAGCAACCAGGAAAGAAAAAGTCGCTGGACTGCACTGCTGATCCGCTTCCGCGTTCCATGCTTCCAACCAATCCATACCCATACCGCCAGCAACCCGTATTCCGTCACATGCCCTGCCTTCC
>CAZBKV010000145.1:0-1681 GCA_964492575.1 uncultured Verrucomicrobiota bacterium
GGGTAGTAAGGACGAGAGAATGCAAGTTTCTAAGCAACCAGTTTCGGTCGTCACAGGGGGGGCGGGCTTCTTAGGTTCCCACCTGGTGGAACGGTTGTTGTTAAATGAAGGGCACCGGGTGATCGTCCTTGATAATCTTATTACCGGAACCATTGAAAACTTGGCTCATCTGCAGAAGGATCCTCGTCTGGACCTGATCCAACAAGATGTGACCCAACCGATCCATCTTGCCGGTCCGATCGACTATATTTGGCATTTGGCTTCTCCTGCCAGCCCGGTGGATTATGCAGAGTTACCGATTCAAACCCTAAAGGTCGGCGCTTTGGGGACTCACAAGGCATTGGGTTTGGCAAAGCGTTATCGAGCTCGATTCCTACTGGCCTCTACTTCAGAGGTGTATGGAGATCCCCTGGTACATCCCCAGCCCGAAACTTATTGGGGAAACGTCAATCCGATTGGGCCTCGGGGTTGCTACGATGAAGCCAAACGGTTTGCAGAGGCCTTAACCATGGCTTATCACCGTAAGCATCATATCGATACCCGAATCGTCCGAATCTTTAATACCTATGGTCCCCGAATGCGATTAAACGATGGTCGGGTCATCCCTACGTTTCTCTCCCAAGCGTTGCGCGGAGAAGATTTAACGGTATTTGGAGAAGGAAAACAGACCCGAAGCTTTTGCTATGTGGACGACTTAATTGAAGGGATGGTTCGATGGATGTTTGAAGGAGACGCATTTCCATTGAATCTGGGCAACCCCTTGGAAGTGACGGTCTTGGAATTGGCCCAGCGGATTCTTCGGCTTACCGGAAGCCGCAGCCGAGTTGTTTTTCGACCGTTACCGCAGGATGATCCAAAAAAACGACGTCCAGACATCACTCGAGCACGAAATTTGCTTCATTGGGAACCAAAGGTTGGACTCGAAACAGGGTTACAAAAGACGGTAGAATGGTTCCGACCACGGGTGGTCGGAACGGGGGTCGCTTCTTCAGAGGGATTAGATGGATAAGGAACAAAGTTGGGGCAAAAAAATGAGATTTATGTTTGACCGTATGGAGGGTTTTCTTTAATCCCGGAAGAGTTTTTGGGCGGCATGGAGAGAAAAAACGGATAAAGAATGGAAGTAAGGCCGTTAAGAGCTGCTCAAAGAGGTTAGGATGTTGGAGAAAAAGTCATTTCTGAGCGTTGATTTCGGCGCCGGAAACCTGAAGGTCGCTGAATTTGACGTGAATGAGGCAGGAGTCCTGCGGCTCCTGCGATATGGGATTCATCCCCTTGGTCGGGCAGGGGCGCAGGATGCCACGCGAAAAGGCGCCGTTCAACGCGGTTTGAACCAACTGATCGGTTCCCGCGTCTTTACTTCACGCCTTTGCAATGCTTGCCCCCCAGGATACCAAGTCTTTCACAAGTTTATTAAACTTCCTGCTGTCGACCCTGGAAAAGTCACCCAAATCATCCAATTTGAGGCCCAGCAGAATATTCCCTTCCCTCTAGATCAGGTCATCTGGGACTACTCGATTCTCGGCGCGTTGCCTTCCGGAGAACTGGAGGTACTCCTTGTGGCGGTAAAGACCAATTACATCGAAGACCTCTTCCAAGCCGCCGAGAAAGTAGGATTACGGATCGAATTAGTCGACGCGCCTCCTTCGGCCCTCTCCAATGCCTTCCGTTACAATTATGC
>CAZBKV010000145.1:1691-3427 GCA_964492575.1 uncultured Verrucomicrobiota bacterium
CATTGACATCGGTGCCCGCAGCAGCTCGGTGATGTTCTTTGATGGGGATCGGTTCTTCTGCCGCTCCATTAACATCGGCGCAAATTCCATTACCCAAGACTTTGCAATCGAAGCGAAGCTTCCTTTTGCAGAGGCAGAAAAGATTAAAATTGCCGAAGGATTCGTCGGCCTGGGAGGAGCCTATGAAGAGCCGGAGAATCCACATCAAGCCGCGATCTCGAAGATCGCCCGTCAGGTCATGACCCGGCTCCATATCCAGATCAATCAAACCCTGCAATTCTATCGGACTCAGTTAGGTGGACGTCCCCCAGAGCGGGTCTTCCTCTCCGGCGGCGGGGCCACAATGCCCTACACCGTCCAGTTCTTCCAAGAAAAGCTCAATCTGCCGGTCGAATATTTCAATCCATTCCGCAATATCGACATCGATCCTTCTGTGGATGTCGAGGAATTAGCAAAAGTGGCGCATACATTGGGTGAGGTTGTGGGCTTGGGATTACGGACCCCGGCTCGATGCCCGGTGGAAATCAATCTCATGCCCAAACACATTCTGAAACGCCAACAGTTTAACCAAAAGAAACCTTACCTGTTGGTCTCCTTTGGCTGCTTGGTCTTGGCGATTTTGACAGGCGGTTGGTTCTTCAATGCAGTGGCAAAAGTACGGTTGGATCAATACCAGAAACGGGAACCAACCCTCCAAATGTTGCAGCAAAAGGAACGCCAGTTCAAGCAGGCCCTTAACGCTCGGGATGAGGCCAAGAAAAAACTCGACCAATACACCGAATGGATTAATGAACGGTTCTACTGGGGCGACTTAATTACAGAGCTAGGCAAAGCCCTCTTAAATACAGAGACAAAGATGCGACGGCCTGGGATCCGCCCCAACATCTGGATTGAGGTGATGCTTTGTAAACAGCTGGAACAGGAAATGCAGATGAACATCCAGATGGAGAAGAGCGATAGCCATGAGGCCCCCCCTCCAATGAGTCCGGAAGAGATGGCCCGCTATGGATTGTTACCCCCTGGGGCCGATGTCACCGCAGCACAAATGGGAGGCAGCGCTTCCATGATGGGGCTGACGCCCGAAGAGATGGCGGCTTTGGGAATGACCCCCGGGGCTCAGGCCCAGCAGGAAGATACGAATGTGATTTCAGAGTTGAAACTGCGTTGTCGAGCCATTAGTTGGAACTCTGTCTATGCTACGGCAGATTCAGAATTGGCGTATACGTTTTTGCATGAACTTCTTAACAGTCCGTTTTTCGTTGGAGGTACAAATGGAACACAGCTGGTAGGGGAGATAAAAAACGATCCCGCTACCCATACGTTTAGCTTTGAGGTTAAAGTCAAACTCGCTCGTCCGATTAAACTAAAACTTTGAATCTGAGAAAATCTCCCCATGGATTGGCTGAAGAAAAATTGGAAGCTTGTCTTGTGGATCGCAGGCTGCCTCCTGATCTTAGGCGGCGCACTGGGGTTTCTCTTTAAACAGTACGCCTACGCCCGAGAGGCCGCCGCCAAACTGCAACAGCAGACCCAAGAGCTAGACCGCCTCGTTCGTCTGAATCCCCACCCTGGAAATGATCGAGTGGATAATATCAAGGCCGCCAAACAACAGGAAAAAGAGATCGAATCTTTAATCGAAGAAGCCAAACAAGTCCTCCAGCCCATTCAATACCCAACGAATTTAACCAGTGGACAATTCCGACTCCTGTTGGATCGGACCATCGCAGAGTTGACAA
>CAZBKV010000145.1:3437-6657 GCA_964492575.1 uncultured Verrucomicrobiota bacterium
CAAAAAAGGCCAAACAATCGGGGGTTCGGATTCCCTCAGATTTTGCCTTCGGCTTCGATAATATCCGAAATCAAATGTCATTTGACTCCAAATTTATCCCCATGTTAACCCGACAACTCATAGAGGTAAAAACAATCAGCGAGATTCTCTTCGATGCCAAAGTCTTGACCCTTGATGCGATCCGGCGAACCCAAGTCATTCGAACCAATCAGACCAGTCAAACCACCCTCTCTCCCTATGGTTCTGCTTTCGGAGCTCCCGCACCCCCACCTCCGCCTCCCCCTACCCCTTCCTATGGAATAGGTTTAACGTCTTCTAATTTCTGGGATCGAGAAATTATTACCAATGATTTAGCAATTATCACCCCCTATGAGTTTACGTTCCATTGCTTTACCGATGAATTGGCTCGATTCCTCTACGGAATCGCCCAAGCTAAAAAGGGGATCGTTGTGAAGAATATCGCTGTCGATGGAATTCCCTCTCCCTTACTGGAGACACCCTATTCAGGCATGGGATTTGCTGAGGCAGGGGCTCATGCCGGGGGAATGAGCCCCGCAGAAATGGCACGCTACGGAATCGCACCCCAAGGAATGGGAATAGGGATGGGATATGCAGGGAGCCGATGGGTTCCCCATCAAAGTGGGGGCCAGCTGGTGCTTGTAGAGGAGCGTCCATTCCGCGTTCGGGCTTGGATTTATGTCGTTCGATTATTAACACCCGAAGAAGCTGCTCTGATTAAAAGTCAACAAGCAGCAATGCCAACTGTCCCAGGAGCAGGGGCGTATCCATATGGAGGAGCCTATCCCTATGGGGCAGGAGCTTATCCCTATGGACCGGCGGCTTACCCGCCTGCAGGGGGTGCTTCCCAACCTCCACCAGGTCTAATGGAACATCATTAAAGAGGCCCTATGGAATTTTTAAAGAACAATTACGAAAAAGTTATTCTTATCGCTGTCTTAGTCCTCTTGGCAGTGGCAGCGGGATATCTGCCGATTGAATATTCCGCTGTCAAGCGTTCCCTGGAAGAAGCCACTCGAAGTTATACCCGTCGAACCGTTCACCCCTTAGAATCTCCGGATCTTTCTACCAATCGCCAGGTCATTCAACGCGCGATGCATCCTGCGGCTCCTCAGTTTGCTTCCTTGGGACACAACATCTTTAACCCGATTCGTTGGATTCAAGGCCCCGATGGGACCCCGGTGGCTGCGGAAGACTTTGGAGTAAAAGGACTACAAGTAGAGCAAATTATCCCACTCTATACCCGAATCGAGTTTCTAGGGGTACGGATCACTCCCTATAGCACACGGTACGAATTTCAGATCACTCAACAGGCCTCCACCAATCGGACCGAACGAACCCCTCGGAGGAAGTTTTTGACACCAGGAGAGGACGCTGGTTTGTTCCGGTTTCGAGAGATTTTAGGTGATCCCAAACACCCCAAAGGAGCGGTGGTCGAAATTGTAGATGAACCCAAACCGGTAATTATTACCACGAACAAACCCTACCAAGTCATCGCAGGCTACGCCGCCGATCTTCGCCAAAAACGAACCAATCGACTTTATTCCCATCTTCGGGTGGGGGATCGAATCATCGTGGGCCGATTGGTCTATAATGTTGTTGCCATCGAGCCCACAGAAGTTACACTGGAGGAGAGTCAAACCCGGAAACGGGTAACATTGCGACTCAACAAAACACAAAAGAATGGGTAACAACAGGTAGAAAGCCTTATGTTTCCAGGCCGAACACTGACACAGTCAATGGGACAAAGCATGCGTATCTTCGTCGTAGGACTCTTTCTTGCGACGGCAATCCCAGTATGGGCACAGACAACCTCTACAAACAATCCGGCGACAAAGCTTGCAGTAGAGGAAGCGGTCCGCCGTCAGGAAAAGGCAATTTTACTGCGAGCTACCCTCAAACAGGCAGCCCAGTTACGTAGTGAAGGGAAGTTGCTGGAAGCCGCCCGAAAGTACGAACAAGCCTGGCAGTTGGTCCAAGAAATCGGAAGGCCTATGATCGAGCAAGAGGCCCAGGAAACCATCCAAGGATTCACCGAAGTTTACCTTGCTTTGGCTCAAGAGGCGTATGAACGAGCCCAATACAATGATGCTCGAATCCGTGTCAATCGGATATTGCGAGTGAATCCGACTTGCCAGGAAGCCCAAAAACTAAAGCTCAAAATCGAAAAACGCCTCACCGAATTACAAGGACGAATCCCTAGTCAAGAGGCCCTTGCCGAGGTCCCCCGACGTGAGAAAGAAAAACTTCAGGCCAAACAGTTGGTCCAAGACGGCAAACTTCTTTATGAATTGGAAAGATATGATGAGGCGGAAGCCAAATTAAAGAAGGCTTTAGAATTGGATCCCCAAAATTATGCCGCAGTATATTACCTCCGCCTGATTCAAGAAGCACGGTATGCCCTAGAAGCCCGAAAACGAGAGACCATGGCAAAAGAAAAGATTGTAGAAGTGGAGCAAGCCTGGAATCCTCCGCCAAAATCAAATCTTCCGGAACCGAATCCTTTTGCACGTACCAATATTGTTCATACCGGACCGGGACGAAGGGTGATTTTTGATAAGATGTTTCGGATTCGATTTGATTCAATCGACTTTCCCGGCGTCTCCCTCGCGGAGGTAGTAAAATATTTAGATGATGAGGTTCGGGCTCGAGACCCCGAAGGGAAGGGAGTGAATTTCCTCCTCGCCCCTCATGTAGATAAAGGAGTGCCGATTACTCCTTCTGCTTATGGAGCCTATGGGGCTTATGGAGCCGGTGCCTATGGATATCCAGCTGCTGGGGCAGCGGGATATGGTGGTCGGTATGGAACCCCTTATCCAGGAGGGGCTCCAGGGACCCAAATCAATCCTCTAACCGGAATGCCCATGCAGCAGCCTACGACAACCCAACAAGAAGAGTTTGATCTGGCTAATGATGTAATTATTAATATCGAACCCCCGCTTCGGAATATTCGGTTAGTAGATGTGTTGGATGCAATTATTAAGGTAGCTAACCATCCAATCAAATATTCAGTCGAAGAGTATGGAATCATTTTCAGCCGTCGGACCCCACAAACACAGCAGCTCTTTACCCGTGTCTTTCACGTGAATCCTAATGCCTTTATTCAAGGATTGGTCGGAGTTGTGGGATATCAATTTCAAGGATATGGTGGTGGTTATGGTGGCTATGGTTATGTGTTTTAGTGGTATCCTTATTCCTTCTC
>CAZBKV010000146.1:0-1680 GCA_964492575.1 uncultured Verrucomicrobiota bacterium
GTTTGAAGCAATTGCCATTCCTTTTGATCCATGCACAAAGCTCTTGTAAATATCCGTACAACCGGTCATGCACCGGCCGTCCATAATCATCTTGGTCCCGTCTGCGAAGGTATATTCAACGGAATAAACATCGAAGTTCTGGTCGATGTATGGTGTACCGTCCGCCATGGTCTTGTAATGGCGGCCTCCTAATCCAAAAGCTTCGACCGGCCATTCTCCTTTCATCCAGCAGAGGTGATCGATAATATGAATATAAAAATCGCTGAACAGCCCACCGCTTGCCCAAAGGAAGCTGTGGAACCGACGGATTTGATAAAGCAGATCGGACCAGGAGGTCTTATTCGGTCCGCTAAACGCCGACCCAGCCGGACCATGGACCCGATAGCCTCGCATCAGGATGATTTGACCGAGCTCTCCGTCGTGAATTCGTTTGGCTAATTCTTGAAGAGCGCGGCTGTGTCGGGACATCAAGCCGACTCCGATTTTCAGATTTTTTTCTTTGGCCTTCTTTGCCAGGGCGATCATGCGGCGTGCCGATGGGGCATCCACCGCTACCGGTTTCTCCAGAAATACGTTCAGACCTTTCTCAATGGCATAGGTGAGATGAACCCAACGGAAAGCGGGAGGAGTGGTGAGGATCACAATATCTCCCGGCCGGAGGCAGTCCATGGCCTTACGGTAGGCATCAAAACCGATGAAACGGCGCTCCGGCGGCACGTCTACCCGATCCCGGAATCGGCGCCGTAGTCCCGCGTAACTCCCGTTCAGCCGATCCTGAAAGATATCGGCCATTGCCACCAGTTTGATGGACACTCCCGGAACGGAAAAGGCATCTCCCACCGCTCCGGTGCCGCGTCCTCCACATCCAACCAGAGCCAGCCGGAAGGTATTATCCTCGCCCGGATGGACGGGTGGGATCGCCATGCTAGCCAAGGCCGATGCAGCAGCCACGCGGGAGGTGGTTTTCAAGAATTCTCTCCGTGTTTGTATGAAAGCTTGTTTTCTCATGGAGAGGAAGTATTGAGGGAGAAGAGGACGTTGGTCAATCCAGAAAAAGCATCTGTCAAATTCCTACCCCAAAAGGGCAAGAAGAAGGTAGCAAGATACAAGGGGGGCTTGTCCCTAGGTTGCTGCAAATCGTTTGTTTTCATCTTTCGGCGCGCTGAGGACAACGCACCCTGCCTTCCCGAAATTTCTACTTTCTGAAATTTTTCATTGAAGGGCAGTGGTTTGATCGATGTCTTCTGTTTTTCGGACAAGCTCTACGGGAAACGGCCTTCAATGTTGCTTATTCAATGCTCGGACTCACGGGGCTTTCATCTTTTTCTGTCGAATGGAGCCCTATAAGACTCCGCGGGTGGTGTTTTTGGGGTAGAGGTTGGACTCTCTTTTACCCCATCCTTGATTTCCTTTGCCTCAACCTCCAAACTGGCATTGCTATGAGCGCGAACCGGTATATTGCATGCGATCTTGGTGCTGAGAGTGGGCGGGTGATGCTCGGCACGTTGGAGGCGGGCCATCTGAGGTTGGAAGAGGTCCATCGGTTCCTCAACCAGCCGGTCCGGCACGGAGAATCGTTGTGCTGGAACTTATCGGTGTTGCAGGCGGGGATTCGAGAGGGTTTGGAGAAAGTTGCCCAGCAGGGGCAACCGGTTCGGAGTATCAGCACCGATTCGTGGG
>CAZBKV010000146.1:1690-6583 GCA_964492575.1 uncultured Verrucomicrobiota bacterium
GCAGAGCGCTGGCAGGTGGGGTTGTGCCTGGTGGATGCCGACGGTCGCCCGATAGAGCCCATTTATCACTATCGGGATCAACGAACCGAACGGGGGGTGAAACGCGTCTTTGAGAAGTTGCCCTGGGAAGAATTGTTTCGGCTGACGGGAATCCAATTCTTGCCATTTAATACGGTCTTCCAGCTGGCAGCTGAGGCACCGGAACGGCTGGAAAAGGCGCAACGGTTTCTTGGGATCGGCGATGCCTTCAACCACTGGCTGGGCGGCCGCCCGTGCTACGAAGAATCCCTGGCCAGTACGACGCAGCTGTATGATCCCCGAACCCGGAGCTGGTCCGAAGCGGTGATTCAGCGGTTGGGGTTACCCAAGTCGATTTTTCCGGAAATTGTCCCTTCCGGGACGGTTACCGGTACGCTGCAGAGCGATCTAGCTCGTCTCTTCCCCGGCGAACCGCCGGCGGTGGTGGGAAGTTGTTCCCACGACACGGGGGCGGCGGTAGCCGCTGTACCGGCGGAAGGATCGGACTGGGCTTATCTGAGCTCCGGGACCTGGTCGTTGATGGGAGTAGAGTTGAGGGAGCCTTTGATCAACGATGCGGTTCGGGAGAGTAATTTTACGAACGAGGTAGGGTTCGGTCATACGATCCGGTTTTTAAAGAACATCATCGGCTTGTGGCTGGTGCAGGAATGCCGACGTCACTGGGCTCAGCAGGGACAAGAATATGACTACGGCACCTTAACCGAGCTGGCGGCTCAAGCCCCTGCGTTTAAGGCGTTGATCGATCCGTCCGATGAACGGTTCCTCCCGCCTGGGGATATGCCGGGCCGGATCGCCCAGATGTGTCAGGAGATTGGACAGCCGGTTCCAGAGAGTCCAGGAGAATTTATCCGCTGCATCCTTGAAAGCCTTGCCCTCTTTTATCGCCACACCCTGCGCGGGATGGAACAACTGCTGGGTCGGAAGATTCAGCGGCTTCATATTGTCGGCGGTGGAAGCAAGAATCGGCTTTTGAATCAATTCACGGCTAATGCCTTACAAATTCCGGTCTACACCGGACCGACCGAAGCGACGGCCACCGGCAACGTCCTGGTCCAGGCCATTGCGATGGGTGAGCTTCGGTCGATTGAGGAAGCCCGACAGGTGGTGCGGGCTAGTTTCGAAATCACTGTGGTCGAACCGACCGATACTCAGGTATGGGAAGAGGCGGCTGGTCGGTTTGAGGAACTGTTGACCCGATCCCGGAATGCTCGTTCATGAACTCTCCTGGTGAACGTGACTCTACGGCTTCGGTCACCGAACCGTTGCCCTCGCTTGCCGAGCTGAGCAAGCGTTGGCCGGCCCTGACAATTATCCAGCGCAGTCTGGAAAAAGGCCGGCTGGCCCATGCTTATCTGCTTTGTTCTCCCCGGCGGGAATCGTTGGAGACGGTAGCCCGGACGTTGGGTCGCATTGTCTTATGTGAGCAACGTCGAGACACGGCTCAGCCGCCGGCAGAGGCCTGTGGAGAGTGTCGGGGTTGTCGGCTAGTTGCGGAAAATCGGCATCCGGACTTCTTCTGGCTTCGGCCGACGGGCAAGCTTCGTCAAATCCATATCGAACGGATCCGCGATTTGGAGCGAGAACTCTACCTTCGGGCTTCCTTAGGGGGGTATCGAGTCGCCGTGATTAGTGATGCGGATCGAATGAATCCCAACGCAGCCAATGCCTTTCTCAAAACCCTGGAGGAACCTCCGCCGCAGGTGCTGATCCTCCTGCTTAGCTCGGCCCCGGAACGGTTGCTGGAAACGATTCGTTCCCGATGCCTCCGATTGGACCTGGAACGGAGTGAACTGACCGAGTGGACTCCCGAACAGCTGGAATGGATCCAGGGCTTTGTGCAGGGGGTTGTGGAAGAACCGACGAATCTCCTCCGTCGCTACCAGGCCCTGGCGCGTCTGATCCAACAACTGGAGGCTATTCGAGCGGATTTGAAACAAGCGGTTCAGGAAGAGCTGAGACCACCGGGCGACGGCGAGGAACCGATGGAGCCGGAGGCCCGGAAAGAATGGGAAGCCCAGGTTACCGCTGTGGTAGAGGCCGAATACCGCCGGGAACGGGAACGCTTCCTTTCCATCCTTCTTTGGTGGTTGCGTGATCTTTGGATCGCGACGGAGGGGGTGGGACCAGAGGCCTTCCGAGTCCCGGAACTGGCAGAGTGGACGCAAATTCTGGCGCGCAACCTCTCTCCTCAGCAGGCCCGTCGAAATCTCCAGGAATGGGAATCGGCCCTGCGGATCCTCAATACCAATGTGCAGGAGGCGTTGATCTTGGAGGTTGCTTTGCTTCGATTGCGTTTTCATCCGGACGGAAAGAAGCATCCAAGCCCATGACGGCGTCCCCCTCATCACCCAATCCTCCATCGGATCGGCCTTCCGGCCTTCAATACCTTGTTTGGTTGGTTGCCGGGATGGGGTTGGGCTTGGCGGTGGCAAAATGGGGAAACCCATCCATTCTGGCCTTCCTGGTCGAACCTCCGGAAAACCTAGCGAAATGGATCTTTTTCCCTTGGCCCTTGCGTTGGGGGTATGCTTGGACTTGGTTGGCAGGAGGGCTGGCCCTTCTCCTATGGCTGCATCACCGCCGCAGCCATGCTGCAGCCGTGCCGCACCCGTCCCGCACCCATGCCGCACAAACTCGGTCGAAACAGAAAGGAGCTCAGGAGGGTTTCACTTTGCAGGGTGGCCTCCTCTCCCGACTTTCCCATTCTCGATGGCTGGTTGTGCTTCCGTTTGGCTGGTTTGGTTGGGTCCTTCTATCGGCGTTGGGGGCTCAGGAACCGAAGCTGACGCACTGGGTTTTGCCGCATTTGACTGCGGTAGTGGTCTGGTTTGCGGTGGGGGCCTGGGCTTTAGATGGGATTCAGGATGTACGGCAGGCTCGATGGTTCTGGTGGCCGATTTTGATCGGCCTGGCTTTTGCCCTGGAATATGGCCTACAACAACATTTTGGAGGGCTGGAACGGGTGCGGGAACAAGTGATGTCCCGATCCGGCTGGCAAAATCTTCCGGCCGAATACCTGGAGCGGCTTGAGAAGGGACGGATTTTCGGGACGTTGTTTTACCCGAACACGTTTGCCGGAGTACTGTTGTTGTTAGGGCCGACGATCGGGTGGTTTTTGTGGGAGGTAGGACGATTTTGGCATCGGTGGCTTGGTCTGGGGATGGCTGGACTATGGACGGTGACGTGTTTGGCCTGCTTTTACTGGACCCAGTCAAAAGCCGGCTGGCTTCTGTTGTTGGGCCTGATGGGGTTGGTGATCTTACGGATGGAGCGTTTCCGACGCTGGCGGTGGGTGTTGGTTGTGGGGATCGGGATTGTGGGGCTGGCGGCGTTTGCCTGGCGTTTTGCTGGATATTTTCAAAAGGGAGCGACTAGCCTGGGAGCTCGCTGGACCTATTGGAAGGTGGCTGCGGAGGTTGCCGTGGAGCATCCTCTTTTGGGGGTCGGACCGAATGGGTTTCAGCGGGCATATGCCCATCGCCGTCCACCGAATGCCGAGCCGACTCGTCTGGTTCACAACGACTACTTACAACAGGCTTGTGATTCGGGGTTTCCGGCCGCCCTTCTTTATGCGGCGCTCTGGTGGATTCCTCTCTGGTTTCGACGGCCTCGGCCTCAAGAAGGTCCTATGCCGCTTTTGGTGTGGCTGGGGCTTCTGGCCTACGCCTTGCACAGTTTTCTCGAATTCCATCTTTACATTCCGGGTATTGCCTGGCCGGCCTTTGCTTTTCTCGGATGGTTTCTCACCCGGTCCGAGTCGTAAGAAAAATGCCTTGACCGACCGGCTCTTATGGAAAGAATAGAATAGAAAATTGGCCTTGGGAGAGCATAAAGAGAGGGGAACCGGTCTTTTGGTTTAGCCTAAAATCGGAGAATGAGAAGAGTCATTTACGACGGCTGGAAGGCAAGCTATCCGACCTTTAATAGAGAGGCAAGGCGTATTGTCCTGAACGTATTATTGATTTGAGTAGTAGTCCTACGTTTATTCATTTTGTGGAGGCAAGATATCCTCAGCATGTTAATAAAGATAGGGAAGTATAATTTTTGTATAAGACGTACTGACTTAGCTGAAGGGATAATTTGTGTGTAGGGGGCTGAGGGCAAGCTGTCCGATTCGTAGGTGGATGTTCTATGGAGAGTGCCTTTGAAGATCGGGGAGTGGGGAGGCGATCGATGGCTGGAATTGTGTGGTTTGCTGAGAATGGGGTTTGAATGCCGAAAAAACAAGGGGAGCTAGAGCTTGTCCGAAAAAGGCATTCATTTTTTAGCTTGGCGCGTTGGGGATAATGTGTCCTAACCACAACATGGCTTTCGGATGCCAAGGACAGGTAGGGCGGCTTGTCCCCAAACCGCCGCAAAAAATCTTTTCCCTATCCTCCATCCGATGCGATCCTGCTTTTCATCCAATGTTTTCTTTCCTTAAAAGCTTTCTCTTCAAACGACCCGGCCGATTTTGGGATGAGCTCTAGCTACATTGAACGGGAAAGAAGAAGAAGTTAGGATGCAAGGCGTGGTGAGGGAAAGGGTAGAGGATCAGGTTTTGGAGGTTCGGCGGTCGGAGAAGGGGGAGGTGACGCTCGTCCTTCGAGGGCGTTGGTCGTTGGATGCGCGGATTCGGTTAGGGGATCGGTGGAAGCGGTGGTTGGGGCCAATCGGGCCAGGGAGTCGGGTTCGGATTCAGGTGGAAGGGTTGGAGAAGCCGGATTCGTTGTTGGCGGCGTTTTTGTTTGCGGTAGTTCGGTATTGTCAAGAGGAGGGGGCGGAGGTGGATTGGAGTGGGGTGCCGGAAGGGATTCGTCGGCTGGTGGAGATGGCCTTGAGACAACCACGGATCGAAGAGCCGCCGCCTAGGCC
>CAZBKV010000147.1:0-3445 GCA_964492575.1 uncultured Verrucomicrobiota bacterium
GGCTCTGGTGTTAGGCGGATATACGTTGGCAGGGGTGTTGCATGTTTCGGGACCGATCGCCATGGTGGTCGCCGGGCTACTGATCGGCAATCATGGACGGCAATTTGCTATGTCGGTGCAGACGCGAGAACATCTGGATACATTTTGGGAATTGGTGGATGAGATTCTAAATGCGGTCTTGTTTCTGTTGATCGGATTGGAGATTTTAGTGATCCCATTTTCCAGGTCGTTGATAGGAGCAGGGTTGGCAGCGATTCCGATTGTGTTGACGGCTCGATGGATCAGTACGGCGATCCCCATTCTCGTCCTGCGTCGCTGGCGGCGGTTGACACCGGGGGCAATCCCAATTTTGACATGGGGTGGTTTGCGGGGAGGGATCTCTATTGCCTTGGCCCTTTCGTTGCCGATTGGGGAATTACGGGATCGATTGGTGGGAATGACATACTTAGTGGTGCTGTTTTCGGTTCTAGTGCAAGGGCTGACCTTGCGGGCCGTAGCACAACGGGTGCTGGGGGATCGAATCAAACGACGGCAAGCCTTTATCGCCACCTATCCTCAACGGGAGCACTCCACACCTCATCCAAATGAGTAGAAGTGAGTCAAGGAAGTCCTGAATCGGAAAAGAAACAATGGGGAAAGAACCCGATCCAGATGCCCAGTTGGTTCGGCGGGTTCAGAAGGGCGACCTGCGGGCCTTTGAGGAGCTCGTAGAGCGCTATAAACAGCCGTTGGCCAATTTTATTTATCGAATAGTTGGGGATGCCACAGAGGCAGAGGACCTGGCCCAGCAAGCCTTTGTACAGATGTACGGAGCGATTCGACAGTTTGAGCCCCGAGCTCGATTTTCGACCTGGTTATTCGTGATCGCCCGGAATCTCTGCCTGAATGAACTGCGAAGGCGGCAACGTCATCCGGCTGAATCCTTAGAACCGTTGATGCATGGAGAGGAAGGGGATCAAGATCGGACCGTAGCGCGTGGAGTGGAAGATCGGCAAATGCGACGTCCGGACGAACGGGTTCTGAGCGGAGAGCTTTGGGAAAAGGCCCAGCAAGCCATCAATCAACTCCCGGAAAATCAACGGACTGCCCTGATGTTATGGATAGAGACCGATCTTTCATATGAACAGATCGCAGAGGTCTTGCAGTGCAGTTTAAGCGCTGTCAAATCCCTGATCCATCGAGCCCGCGAGACCTTACGCCAGCGTTTGAAGCCTTATCTGCAAAGCGGAGAGTGGCTTGATCGTTCCTAATAGAGATTCAGGAAAAAGGAAACGCAACTTTCAGGGGAAGATGGGGTTGAAGAGAAAACGAGACAGGAGAGGAACCCAAGCCGGGGCAAAAGGAAGGCCTATGGTAGAGCAACCCGATCTAGAACAGTGGAGAGAAGCGATTCGTAAGTTCCGGCAAGAGGCTACGAAAGGCTTCCCAGAGAGGGGCTTTTTCCCTTCTTCCTCAGGAGCTCAGGACGAAGAGGAACGACTTCAGATTTTGCTGGGTCGGCTTCCGTCGGTCCGGCTTTCTTCCCACTTTACGCAGCAAGTTTTGGATCGGATCCAATGCCTTGAACCGGCATCTCAGCCTCGGTCCACACCAGTGTCTTTCTGGAGAGAGGTCCTGGAGAGGTGGTGGGCCCAGTGGCAGACGTTGCTTCGACGGCCGGCATGGATTGGGACGGTAATCCTGGTTTGTGCGTTAGGGCTATGGTTGGGGCATCAAGTACAACAGCACCATCAGAAAGAACAACTTGTACAGGCCCTTCAGACGGTAGGACCGATCGTAAGTGTGCCGACAGTCGAAATGTTACGGGACTTTGATTACATCTATGCCTTGCCGGATGAACCGCCGGAGGATTTGGATGCGTTGACAAAAGCCTTACAATGAGACGATCTCCGAAACCAAACCATAAGAGACTGGGGGCAGCGCTGGTAGGGATAGGACTGCTTATTGGAGTCTGCGGTGGAAAATCCCAAGGTCCTTCCACAACCAACGCTTCTTCCCCGCAACGATCCATCTCTTCTACAAAGAAGCCCTCGATCCATTCTCATCCGATTCCTCAACCGCCGTATCCTATCCAAGGCCCCACTCCTGCTCAGCTTTTCCGTCGTCTGTTGAAGCAGACCCCTGAACAACGAGCCCAGTTTTTACGGCAAAAGACCCCAGACCAACGCCGCTTGATCGAGCAGAAACTGCAGGAATTTGAAGCTTTGCCTCCCTTGGAACGGGAAATTCGGCTGCGTATTTGGGATCTTCGCTATTACTTAGACCTTCTGCTTTCTATCCCGCCTCCATCCCGTGCGGTCTGGCTCGCTCAGGTTCCGGAGACCTATCGAAGCGCGGTCCAAGAACGACTGGAAGCATGGGAGAAACTCCCAGACCAGGTGAAACAAGACCTTAAGGCCAACCGCCGGGCCTTGGAATTTCTGATCCCGGTGTCCGGCACACCTCCTAAACCGCCAGGACCTGGTTCGTCCCCTTTCTCAGAGTCCTACCGTTCCTATTTGCAGAAATGGAATCAACTCCCCCTGGAACGACGCAAGGAAGCCTTGGCCCAATTTCGCAAACTGTTTGAACTTTCCCCCCAGGAACGGTTGGCCATGCTCCAGCAGATTGAAGGACCGTTTCGAAAACGATTGATTCAACTTCAGCAATCGTTGGAGAAACTTCCCCCGGCGGAACGGGAGGCCTGTTTTCGGTCTTTGGTTCGCTTTGCCACACTACCGCCCGAGGAACAAGAACGGTTCTTACGCAAGGCCGAGATTTGGGCTCGCATGACCCCGGAACAACGAGCCGCCTGGAAACGGTTGATGCAGCGCTTACCTCCTTTGCCTCCACCTCCTATCCCTATCGTATCCAGCCAGCCATGGCGGTCTTCCGCACATAGCGAGGCTCTTTCCAACAAAGAAGATAAGTCCCGGATAGGAAAGTAAACCCTAGCCAAGGTCAAGGGATTTTCCACCCGCAACGGCAATCGAATCTTCTTCCAAAAGACAGAAAAAAGATCTAGAAACCTCCTTTGCTCTTATGTTTTGGGGCCCGATTGCAAATCGAGAGTTGCTTATCGCTGCCCGACGACTCTCAACCTATATCAACCGGGTCGTCGTAATGGGAATCGTCTTTCTCTTGGCCTTCCTTGCTTTATGGAGTAGTGAACCAGAGAGTGGCCGGGATATGTTTCTCTTCCTCTCCTGGATCGCATTTTTCTTTTCTCTATCGATTGGATCTGTGTTTACCGCTGAATCCTTTGTTCGAGAACGGGCTCAAAACACGTTGGGGTTGCTCTTTCTTACTGATCTTTCTTCGAGCGAGATTCTTTTAGGAAAATGGATGAGTGGGTGGATTCAAGGATTCTCCTTTCTATTGATCTTCTTTTCCGGAATCATTCTTTCTTTTCTAAAGGGGGGTATTTTGATTCAACAGGTTCTTTTAGAAATTTTTCTACTTTTAG
>CAZBKV010000147.1:3455-6570 GCA_964492575.1 uncultured Verrucomicrobiota bacterium
CTCTTTATCTGTGGGAATATGGATGAGCACCTGGACGAGCTGGAAGACCCCAGTCCATGCAAGCGGAGGGTGTTTCGCATTTTTAATGTTGGGAAACATTCTTTACTTTCTCTTTTGGTTTTTGATGAAGGAACGTCTAGGGGAATCTTTACCAGAATTTACGGCCGCATTAAGTCCCTTATTTGGACAGATTTGGATTACCCAGTCTTTTTCCGCTTCCTCTCCTGCGACTTTTTTCGGACGGATTTTCTTAAGCGGCTTTTTAGCATTCCTTCTAGGAATTTTATTTCTCGTTTATGGATCGAAATTATTAAGAAAGAATTGGCAAGTAGGGCTGCGATCTAAACAAAAGGCTGATCTTCTTGATTTGAAGAAAATGATATTCAAAATCCCACGACTCCCAACCTCCCGTTCTCCCATTTTTCAAAAGGATCCTATTCTATGGTTGGAGACAATTTTTCATCTTCGCGTCCTATGGATAGAACGACGGGCTTTGTTTTGGTTAATGTGTTCTGTGTGGTTTTTATTAGGAGAGGCAATCTTTTGGGGCCTTTTCTCTTTTGGGACTTCGTTCCTAGAAATGTGTTATATTTGGTGGGTTTTTGATTCCATTTGTTTGGTTTATATGATTAATAAAGCCGGAGAGGGGCTGCCCCGGTTTCGCCACTCAAAAATGGAAGAATTACTCTTCTCGGTCCCGAAAGGAAAAGCACAGTGGTTAAACGGACGTTATAAAGCCTTTTGGTTGGCTAGCCTACCTGTAACTCTTATGGTTGGCACAGGTTATCTTACACTTCTTATCTGCGGGATTATTTATGATTTTCATCATCTTACGTTGGCGATAGAGATGGCGGTTCTATACCTATTAAAAGTGAATTCGATATTTCTCGAAGTCTTGACCTGTTTCTATAAAGGGAAAAAGCGGCCTGATATGATCGCTTTTGTCTTGGCTTCTCTTTTGCCGAGCTTGATTCTTATTTTTGAAAGCGAATACCAATATATTTTGATTCCATCGCTTTTGTACCTCTGGATAGTGAATTGTGGATTTTCTTGCTTGATCTCCAAAATTTTTCATGTGAGCTTTGGTTTTTATCGATGGAAAAGCAAGATTTAAAAGTTTAAAAAGATGGAAGCTTGAACTGTTCTTATTTTTACAAAACACATATAAAAAGACTTCCTTCACAAGCCTAAGAAAAGGCCCGAAGGAAGATTCTGCCTTCTAGATTGCGAAGCTCCCAGGAGCTCGGTTGCTGTTTACTTGCGTTTTCCTCGAGCCGCCGTCCTCTGGGCGATCTCTTTTGCCGCTACAGGATGCAATCCAAAGTGGAATTCCGTCAGTTTCAAAACATAGGCATACTTCGAAGGAAGCGTAGAGGCATCCACCTGCGGCCATTGAACGACAAGCTGTTTGTGCTCATTCACTCGGAAGGGGAGAGGTCGATCGAATCCAAGCAGTTGGACGCGTCCAGGAGCTGCTTTGTGGACGAGGAGAGAGGTCAAGGTCAATTCCCTTTCCTGAGGCCATCCAAGCACGATCGCATAGAGAGTTCTTCCATCTTGAGAACGAGTGTAGCGAATATCTTTAGAGGTATATTCTACCCCACGGACGAAGTGGCCGCCCCGTTGCAACCGAGTCGGTCCTTCTCCAAAGGTGAACCAAGGCCGGGTACAATAGATAGCCTCCCCATTGATCTTTAGCCATTTCCCAAGTTCGAGAAGAACTTCTTGCTGGTTTTGCGGAATGATCCCATCCGAGCGAGGAGAAATGTTTAATAATAAACACCCGTTTTTGCTGACTATATCAATAAAATCGTGCAGTACGCGATGGGGAGGTTTAATGCGTAAGTTTTGTGTATATCCCCAACTTCCGGTGCTGATCGTATCATCGGTCAGCCAGGCATAATCAGTCAACCGATCCAAACGCCCCTTCTCAAAATCTTCGATCGAAACCTCCGGTGGGAAATCATGTCCTTTGGTGGTTACGACGACTTCTTTCCCCCAATTTGCAGCCCCGTTCAAATAACAAGCCAAAAAGCGTAAGTGATAGGGCTCTGCCACATCTTCCAATCGACCGTCAAACCAAATGAGATCAGGATGATACCAATCAATCACCTCTCCCAGCTTAGCCAACCAGAGCCGGTCGCATAAATCGTCCGGGAGGTTCGCATATAACATCCGGAGCATCGGATCGGTACTGGTTGTGGCCCAACCTTTGACTCGAGGATACCAATTCCGTCGTCGCGCATGGTGAAAGGTCGTAACGAACTTCAAGCCTCGAGATCGAATTGCTTTTTCCAATTCTCCGACCACATCGCGTTTGGGCCCCATCTTTCCGGCGTTCCACGGGTTGACCTGGCTGGCCCACATCGAAAACCCGTCATGATGTTCTGCCACAGGTCCGGCAAATTTCGCCCCTGCCCGGACAAAGAGATCGGCCCATTGGTCTGGATCAAAATGCTCAGCCCGAAACATCGGGATGAATTTGTGATAAGGGAATTTTGCAGGGTCTCCGTATTTTTGGAGATGATAGCGATATACACGATGCCCTTTCAAATGCATCAGACGCGGATACCACTCACTCCCATAGGCCGGAACCGTGTACACGCCCCAATGGAAATAAATTCCTAACTTCGCATCCCGAAACCACTCCGGGGCCTCATTGAAAAGGAACAGACTATCCCATTTGGGCAGATAAGGACCTTGCGCTACCTGCTGGTCTACCCACCGAAGTCGATCTTGAATCGCTTTTTGGTATTGTGGGGGGATCAGAGACCCGGTTTCTGAATCCGCACGGAGCAGATTGGGGTATAGCCCGCTGGCAACGCCAAATCCAACCATCGTTCCCGCTTTCAAAAATGCACGCCGATTCATCAGAGACCTCCTTTGATTTTCCTTCCAGAATGCTTCCACCTTTCCAAAGTTTCTTTCTTGTTGCTGAGGAAAGTCAATTCTAGAAACAAGGTCGATCCCACAATAAAGCAGGAAGTAGAGATCGATACCAAATGCAATCGAATTTAACCTCTATTGCATTTTTATCCACCGAAGAAAACCCCTAGACGCGAAAAAGAAAGTCCTTTAAATGTTATCCCTTTCAAAATCTCCTTCTTTCTTAGAC
>CAZBKV010000148.1:0-6487 GCA_964492575.1 uncultured Verrucomicrobiota bacterium
AACCATTGGTTCCCGGTAGCGTGTGAGGTTTTTAATCCTGGCCCTACATTGAATGCGGTGGTAGAGATCTCCACCATGCCTGGCGGTCGGGGACATGTGTTCCGTTTTCCGGTAGAACTTCCTACCGCCACACGGAAACGTCTCTTTATTCCCTTATATGCAGGGATGATCGGAGGAATGTGGTATGCTCGATTGCTGACAGCAGATGGAAAAGTGTTGGGAGAGAAAGGTCCAATTGCCCCCAGAAGTTTAGACAGCCGGGCGATTCTTTTAGGAGCACTTTCTCAACGGATCGGAGGGGTCCCTTCATTAGCGGGATTGGCTCAGGGAAGCAAGACCGTGTCTCGAGCAAATCTCCTCCCTTCGTTGTTCCCCAAAAGCGCTTTGGCTTTGGAAGGACTTTCGGCCCTTTACTTAACCACCGGTCGGGCCCTGGAATTGGAACGCCCTCAGTGGATGGCTTTACAGCAATGGGTGGCAGAAGGAGGATGGTTAATTGTTGCAATAGATCAAGTGCAAGATTTGGATGGATTGCCGTGGCTGAAGACGCATCTGCCGGCATTGCCGGGAACCCTGGTATCAACCCATGCATCCGGATGCTTGCAGGAGTGGGTTCGTACCGAGCCCGTCTCTCCTTCAAAACAGAAAAATTCGTCTCGGACCCTTCCTATCAAAAAATTCCGTTCTCCAAGTTCGGTTTATTCGAAGCTGGAGCCGGATTCTCAATTTGCAAAGGCTGAGTTACCCATCTACCGCGTTGGATCCCCTGTCCACGGTAAGGTCGTTTTGGCATGTTCGGAAGGCCCTTTGATTGTGGAAGGTCGATGGGGACGAGGCAAACTCACTCTCTTATTGTTTCATCCGGAACGGGAGCCGATCGCAAGTTGGAAACTCAAGGGGTGGTTTTGGCGGCGGTTGCTACAGGTTCCTTCCACCCGATTGCAGCCGGCAAACTCTTACTCGGGGATTACTGTAGAACAAATCCTTCGTCTTTACGCCTTACCGGGACATATTCGAAAAATCTCTCTTTCTTCTTTGATTCTTTTGTTGGTTGTTTATCTTCTTGTGATCGGGCCGTTTGATCGAATTCTTCTTAAGAAACTTCACAAAGAGATCCTTACATGGATTACGTTTCCTTGCTATGTAATTTTATTTACAGGATTGATTTATTGGATTGGTTATCGCCTTCGGGCAGGACAGACGGAAGCCAAACAATTTCATGTTGTAGATATTATATCCGATCATGGCCGAACTTACTTGCGGGGACGGTCCCTAATAGGAATTTATTCTGCGGTCAACCGGCAATATCCTATTGAGTTTTCGGTTCGGGACGCTGGGGTTTATCCTCTAGAATCCCAGCGTTGGTCGGGGGTAACGGCCTTTTCGGGAATCACCGCCGATTGGTTGCCTGGAAAACTTACCTGGAAACTTCCGGTGCCGGTCTGGACAAGACGATTTTGTGTTGTGGAATGGGATATGGTGACCAATCGGCCGCTGCTCCAAATCCGTTGGCTCCCAGGGAAAGTTCCGACCATCGAAATCCAGAATCGCTCAGGATTCCCCTTAAAAGAAGTCGCAGTCCTATGGCGCAAAAACTATTATGTTCAACAGATTCAACCCTCCGCAAAGGGACTTATCCGCTTTTCCTTGAACCCTAACAAAGGGACAGAATGGAAAAATTTAAGCCATACAATTCAATTGCTGTTGAATCGAGCCGGTGTTGCTTCTGCTCTTTTTATGCGGTCGATGGATGAGGACCAACAGAGTTCTCTGCCATTGAGTGCTCTGGATTTATTGGCTCTGTCTATAGCCTGTGGAGGCGGGGAGAATCAGTCTGAATTGTTATCTTCTTCTTCTCTGAAGTCTTCCTTGCTATTTTCTTTGTGGCGGGAGGTCCAAGAAGGAGCGGCTATTTTGATTGCTGTTGCAGAAAGAGTAAATCCAAACCAAACCTCGTGGATTCATTTAGAAAAAGGGATTCCCATCCGACAGGAACTCTACGCTTGGCGAGTGGTCCTTTGGCCGCAAGAAACCAACCCAGCAAGCGATGATTGAGTCAGCCAACATGATTGGAACAGAGGCAACCGCTGCGCAAACCGAAGGCCGAAAGGTTGCGGTTCAAACCAAAGATCTGGTCCGTCGATTCGGTGATCTGGTCGCAGTGGACCATCTCAATATGACCGTGTACGAGGGGGATCTATTCGGCTTCATCGGATCCAACGGAGCCGGAAAGACCACCACCCTTCGTATCTTGGCCACCTTCCTTCGTCCCACCGAAGGAACGGCGGAGATCCTAGGCTACGATATTCAGAAAGAGGCGGATACGGTACGGCGTCTCATCGGCTTTATGCCCGATTTCTTTGGCGTCTATCGGGACATGGAGGTGAGCGAGTACCTGGACTTCTTCGGAGCATGCTATCGCATCCCGGCCGCTCGAAGGGAAAAGATGATCAATGATGTATTGGAACTGGTCGGGCTTTCCCATAAACGGGGGGCTTTGATCGGGGCCTTAAGCCGAGGAATGCAGCAGCGATTGGGTTTGGCCCGAGTCTTGATCCATGATCCGAAGGTCCTGTTGCTGGATGAGCCGGCCAGTGGATTGGATCCACGGGCTCGAATCGAAGTGATGGCCATTTTGAAGGAGCTTCAGCGCATGGGCAAGACGATCATCATCTCCTCGCACATCTTGAGCGAGCTCCAGAATCTCTGTAATCGGGTCGGGATCATTGAGAAGGGACGATTGATTTATTGCGGTTCGATGGAAGAGATGCATCGAGAATTGGGCCTGGGTCATATTCTCTGGGTGCGGATTCGGGGGAATTTGGATCAGGCGGCCCAGATGCTTCGAGAGCTGGATGGGGTCACGCAGGTCCAAGTCCGGGATGGAGCGTTACGGGTAGGGGTGAATCCCTCACAATGTGATGCGGCGCGGGTGGCCGAGCGGTTGGTCCAATCTGGCTTTGGACTGCTGGAGTTGCGTCCGGAAGGGACGGCATTGGAAGAGGTCTTCCTACGCCTCACCCGCGGCGAAACCCAGTAGAGTTTGTCCGGAAAGGGCGTTCGTCCGTTTTTCTTAATCTCGGCGTTGGAGGACAACGCGTCCTTTTCATTTCTATTCGAGGGTCCAGCTATCTGGTAAATCTCCATCGTTCACCTCTTCGGTGTTCTGAGACTGTAACAAGCTCTACCGGATTCCGATCCGAAGATCTACCAAGAGACATCGACCCTAGCCTTTGTATCGCACAGAGCCGACAGAGGTATGAAGAAAGGGTGGCTTGTTTTATGGGTTTGAGTTGTCTTAAAATGAGAACTTGAAATGGAGGGAGGATCGTTACAGTTGCAACAATGGGGAGCGGTTTTGATGATTCTTTTTCTTTCGGTCCTGCTGGTGCTGGGGATGTTGATCGGTTCGAGCCTGGTGGGAAAGAAAGGAGCACGGACCGCAGAGAAGGAGACTCCGTATGAGTGTGGGATGTTACCGACCGAGCCGATTCAAGGGCGGATGAGCGTGCGGTTTTACGTCGTGGCGATGCTGTTTCTTTTGTTTGACATCGAGTTGGCTTTTCTCTATCCGTGGGCGGTGACCTATCGAGAGTTTTTGGGGAAAGAAGGGGGTGGAGGAGAGATCCTCATTTCGGTCTTCTTATTTTTAGGGGTTGTAGGCGTAGGTTATCTTTATGCATGGAAAAAGGGGGTGTTGGATTGGGGGAAGACCCTACGAGATTCTCTGAAGAGACAGACGAGAACGTCTCAGGACCCTCAATCTTAAGATCTTTCGAGAAAACGGTCTTCTTTCTTCCGGAAAAGGAAAGGAGTTTCAGAGGGTCCAGAGAAGGCAGAAAAAGCAAAGCTAATTGTTAAGATTTGAGACATAAAAGCTTTCTGATCTGCTTGACCCTTTGCAGGAGATTGTGTACCAACTTGCAGAGGGGGAAAGGAAAGGAACTCAGGACTCTGTGACGATTCCAGTAAGGGAAGGTTCAGAAGTTCGTTGGGGTTAGAATCCGAAACGGAGAGTATCGTGCTATGCGAGTCAGACAGTCGATTCATCTATGGAAATGGTTGGCTGCTGTCACTGTGCCTTGGATGGCCAGTGTCGCGCTGGGGAGTGAAGCGGAACTGAAGGTTCCACCGCTGTCCATTGTTCGGTTTCCTCTGGTAGGGAACCTGACGGGGTATCAGTTGATGCTGATTGGGATTGTCATCTGCGCGGTGGGGATGATCTTTGGGTGGATTCAGTACAAGATCACCAAGGGCATCCCGGTGCACCGTGCCATGTGGGAAATTTCCAACATCATCTGGGAGACTTGTAAGAGCTACTTGATCCAGCAAGGGAAATTCTTGGCTATCCTATGGGCCTTGATCGGTGTGTGTATCATCCTCTACTTCGGTTTGCTCCAGCATATGGGGGCAGGGAAGGTCATTGTAATTCTTCTCTCCTCGGTGCTAGGGATCCTTGGGTCCTATGGAGTGGCCTGGTTCGGGATGCGAATCAATACCCAGGCCAATAGTCGATCGGCCTTTGCCTCGCTGCGGGGATTGCCCTGGCCGCCACTAGTTATTCCGATGCGTTCAGGGATGAGCGTAGGACTTCTGCTGGTTTCCATCGAGTTGTTCTTCATGATCTGTATCTTGATCTTCCTGCCGGTGGATTTGAAGGGGCCTTGCTTTGTGGGATTTGCGATTGGGGAATCCCTGGGGGCCAGTGCGTTGCGGATCTGCGGAGGAATCTTCACCAAGATTGCGGACATCGGTTCGGACTTAATGAAGATCATTTTCAAACTGCCCGAAGACGATCCGAGAAATCCGGGTGTGATTGCCGACTGTACCGGAGATAACGCCGGAGATAGCGTGGGGCCGACGGCCGACGGATTTGAAACCTACGGAGTTACGGGGGTGGCCTTGATCGCCTTTCTTGCCTTGACTTTAGGGCATAGTGATCCGGTCCTGTGTGCGCAGTTAATCACGTGGATCTTTGTCATGCGCATCATCATGATCATTACCTCCTTGATCGCCTATGGATTGAATCAAAAGGTCTTCGGTGCGAAGTACGGCCAAGCAGAGGAATTCAATCCGGAGCTCCCCTTAACCACCTTGGTTTGGACTACCTGTATTATTTCGGTCATGCTTACGTTCTTGACCAGTCGAGTGCTCCTGCCCGCTTCGGACAAAATTCATCCGCAGTTGTGGTTTTATCTTAGCGTCATCATTTCCTGCGGGACCTTGGCCGGGGCTCTGATTCCAGAGTTTACCAAGGTGTTCACCAGTACAGAATCCCGGCATGTGAAAGAGATTGTAACAGCTTCCCGTCAAGGTGGCGCTTCCTTGAATATCCTTTCGGGGTTTGTGGCCGGGAATTTCTCAGCCTTTTGGGAAGGTGCTTTGATTCTGGTTTTGATGTTGATTGCGGCCTTGGCCTCAGGCCACGAATCAATTCAACAGCTGATGCCAGAAGATCTAAAGTTTGCAGCCCCGATCTTCGCCTTCGGATTGGTCGCGTTCGGATTCTTAGGAATGGGACCGGTGACAATTGCGGTAGACAGTTTTGGCCCGGTGGCCGACAACGCCCAATCCGTATATGAGTTAAGTCGAATTGAATCGCTCTCGAATATAAAGGAGGAGATCAAGAAAGAATTCGGTTTTGAACCGGATTTCGAACGCGCAAAGCATAACCTGGAGAAAAACGACGGAGCAGGGAATACCTTCAAAGCCACGGCCAAACCGGTCTTGATCGGAACCGCAGTGGTAGGCGCCACGACGATGATTTTCGGAATCATCCTCTACCTCAACCGTACGATTGCTCAAGGCAAGGTGATTGAGTTCCTCAGCCTTGTTCAACCGCAGATTGTTCTAGGCTTCCTGATGGGGGGTGCGGTGATTTATTGGTTTACCGGGGCCTCCATACAGGCGGTAGTGACTGGGGCGTATCGAGCCGTAGTTTATATCAAGAAAAATCTCCGTCTAGACACCGAACGCGCCTCCATGAAAGACAGTAAGGAGGTAGTCAAGATCTGCACCATCTATGCCCAGAAAGGAATGATCAACATCTTTGTGGCAATCTTCTGTTTTGCCTTATCACTGGCGCTCTTCGATCCGTACTTCTTCATCGGGTATCTGATCAGCATCGCCTTCTTCGGTCTGTTCCAGGCGATCTTCATGGCCAATGCCGGTGGGGCCTGGGATAACGCCAAGAAGATCGTGGAAGTGGATCTGCGACAGAAGGGTACCGAATTGCACGATGCGACGGTGGTTGGCGATACGGTAGGCGATCCGTTTAAGGACACCTCCTCAGTCTCGCTCAATCCGATCATCAAGTTCACCACCCTGTTCGGTCTGTTGGCCGCGGAGATGGCGGTGGCGATGACCAATCGAGGTCTGAAAATCGGAATCGCCATAGTGCTGTTCTTGATTGCCTTAATCTTCGTGTACCGTTCGTTCTACGCCACCCGCATTCCGGAAGAGACCAGCTAAAAAGGAAGGTTTCGAG
>CAZBKV010000149.1:0-3318 GCA_964492575.1 uncultured Verrucomicrobiota bacterium
CAATAAAGCAGGAAATAGAAATCGATACCAAAAGCAATCACCTAACTTCTATTGCATTTTTTTATCCACCGAAGAAACCCCTAGACGCAAAAAAGAAAGTCCTTTAAATGTTATCCCTTTCAAAATCTCCTTCTTTCTTAGACGTCGAAGATCGAAGAAATTGGGATTGACATCCAAGCCTTCAAAAAAGGAGTATATCTCTAGAGCCAAGGAATTCAAAACCCAGAGTTGAGCCATGAAAAATTTAAGCCAATGGATCTCAGTAAGTTTGGTTTTCGTGGCAGGAGGACTGTTGCAAGCCGCCCGCCCCAATATCATTCTGATCATGTCGGATGATATGGGATTCAGCGATTTGGGTTGTTACGGAGGGGAGATTCATACTCCCAATCTAGATTCACTCGCAGCAGAGGGATTGCGATTTACCCAATTTTACAATTGTGCTCGTTGTTGCCCTACCAGGGCTGCATTGTTAACAGGTCTGTATCCTCACCAAGCTGGCATTGGCCATATGATGCAAGATCGAGGATGGCCGGCATATCGTGGGGATTTATCTCCGCACTGTGTGACGATCGCCCAAGTGCTAAAGCAGGCCGGTTATGCGACGTATATGGTCGGCAAATGGCATGTGACGCGGTTTAACAGTCCGGAGGGTCCTAAGCATAACTGGCCCCGACAACGAGGTTTTGATCGTTTCTTTGGAACACTCATGGGAGCAGGGAGCTATTATGATCCGGCAACCTTAACCTTAGACAATACTCAAATCCCTCCATGGAAGGACTTTTATTATACAGATGCCATTTCTGACTTTGCCGTTCGATGTATTCGAGAGCACGATCCTTCAAAACCGTTTTTTATGTATGTAGCTTAT
Organism: uncultured Verrucomicrobiota bacterium; assembly: GCA_964492575.1. Lineage (GTDB taxonomy): Bacteria > Verrucomicrobiota > Verrucomicrobiia > Limisphaerales > CAZBKV01 > CAZBKV01. The sequence goes on from CAZBKV010000149.1 coordinate 869, forward strand.
ACTGCAGCACATTGGCCATTACATGCTAGGGAAAAAGATATTCAAAAATATCATGGGAAATACGATGTAGGATGGGATGAAATTCGTGAGAGACGCTATCAACGTTTGTTGAAGATGGGAGTCATTAAACCCGAATGGGGCCTTTCTCCTCGGGATCCCCAAGTACCTCCCTGGAAAGAAGTTCCTGAAGCTGAGAAACCCTGGCATGCCCGGTGCATGGAGGTGTATGCTGCTCAGGTAGAGTGTATGGATAGAGGGATCGGCCGTATCGTAGAGGCCTTAAAACAAACCGGTCAGTTTGAGAATACTGTGATCTTCTTCCTCCAAGATAATGGTGGATGCGCTGAATCCATTGGTCGAGGACGCCCCCGTCGAATTCCAAAAGGCTCTCGTCCTCTTGGTCCCAAAGCCTTGCAACGACGCATAGTTCCGTGGTGGACACGAGACGGCCGTCCGGTCCGTCAAGGAAAAGGAGTTATGCCTGGCCCAGCAGATACTTACCTCTCCTATGGCCGCCCTTGGGCAAATGCTTCTAACACTCCATTTCGAGAATATAAGCATTGGGTCCATGAAGGAGGAATCGCAACGCCTTTAATTGTCCATTGGCCAGCAGGAATCCCGAAAAAGTTAAAGGGTACATTCATAGACACAATTGGTCATGTCATCGACATTATGCCAACATGTATCGAACTTGCAGGGGCTCATTATCCAAAATCTTACAATGGATTTGATCTTGTTCCTCTAGAAGGCATCAGCTTGGTCCCACTGTTCCAAGGGAAGGAAGTGGAACGCTCGAAGCCTCTGTTTTGGGAACATGAAGGAAACCGGGCGGTTCGATGGGGGAAATGGAAGCTGGTGGCCAAAAACAGACAACCCTGGGAATTATACAATATGGAATACGATCGTTCTGAGTTGCACGATTTAAGCAGCCAGTATCCCCAAATCGCAGAAAAACTAAAAGCAGCTTATCAAACATGGGCTCGGCGATGTGGAGTCCGGCCATGGCCAGTTCAACCCCCGAAACAGCCTAAGCAGCGAAAGTCAACGACTGACAAATAAAATTCCTTATCCTAAGAAGTCTTTTTGGTGGGGGGCTATTCATCCCCTAGGCTTTATTAACCAAGCAACGCCGAAAATTCCGTTGAAACTTATATAAAAGAGCCTGATCGTCGATCGCCCCCTCTTTCAAGTTGGGGGAGAAGAAAGATATTTGACATCCTTCCAAAAAGAGGCAAGGTTGTTCCACCAAAAACAAATCATTCAGAGGGGTATATTTTATGGTTATAAGTTCATAAAATAGGGGCAAGCTACATCCATTAAACAACTACCTGAAGGAAAGGATAGGAAGCGATGTTCTCATCGCGCCGAATCAAAAAGAATCTTTTTCTGACAGTTGAGGACAAAGCGTCCTACCTTTCCCTTCCTTGTCTGTTCTTTTGCGGATAAGGATTGGACGGATGACCTTATTGTTTCGGACGACGGCGTGAGGCTTTGCTTTGTTGGGCGGTTTCGCTTAAGGCCGGCCAGAGGAAGAGTCCAAGGCGGATCCCGGCGTCAAAATGCCGTAGTTCGAATTTTTCATTGGGCGAGTGGGCATTGTCATCGGGGGCAGCTAACCCAATCAGAAGGACCGGGACGCGAAGGACGGAGTGGAGTTGAGGAACAATCGGAATGGATCCCCCTTCCCGAAGGAGGACCGGTTCTTTTTGAAAAGCGGCCCGAAGGGCTTGGGCGGCTGTAGTGATCCAGGGAGAATCCGGGGAAAGATAATACGGTTCGGCGCCATGGCCGGGGGTGATTTCGACCCGCACGGTTTTGGGGGCTAGTTTGCGAAGATGTCGGGCCACAAGGTTTTGAATCTTTCGGGCTTTTTGATTGGGGACCAGGCGCATGGAAAGCTTTGCGCGGGCCCAGGCCGGGATAATGGTTTTGGTTCCTTCCCCTTGGTAACCGCTGGTTAGGCCATTGATTTCCAGGGTTGGACGGGCGGTTCGTTGTTCCCAAGGGGTATAACCTTTTTCTCCGAAGAGTCGTGGGACCCCGAGAAATTCCATAAGCTCTTTTGCATTAAAGGGGATGCGACGGAGGAGTCGGCGTTCTTTCGGAGAGAGGGGAACCACATCGTCATAGAACCCAGGGATCGTGATTCGTCCTTCCGGATCCCGGAGTTGGGCAAGGGTTTGGCAGAGGGCCATGGCGGGATTGTCAATGCAGCCGCCAAAGATGCCAGAATGGAGATCGCGGGAAGGGCCATGGAAGGTGACTTCCAGGGCGGTGACGCCTCGGAGGGCATAGGTGATGGCCGGGATACCAGGTTCGGGCATACTAGTGTCGGAGGCCACCACGGCATCGCAAGCCAGTTCGTTTCGAAGTTTTTGGAGGGCCTCAGGGAAGCTAGGGCTGCCGATTTCTTCCTCTCCTTCGATCAGGAAGGTGATCTCACAAGGCAG
>CAZBKV010000149.1:3328-6456 GCA_964492575.1 uncultured Verrucomicrobiota bacterium
GTTTCGATGGCCTTGAGGTGAGCGAAATGTTGGCCTTTGTTGTCACTGGCGCCACGGGCATAAATTGCTTTACGGGTGCGGTGGGGTTCAAAGGGTGGATGTTTCCAAAGCTCAAGGGGTTCAGCGGGCTGGACATCATAGTGTCCATAGATGAGGAAATGGGGTTTGGACGGGTGGGTCCAAGAAGAACGGGTGGTAGCTAGGACGAGAGGATAACCGTGGGTTGGGACTAACCGGGTGTGGAGCCCAATTTTTTCGCAGTGATCGGCCAACCATTCGGCGCAGGCTTGGACTTGATCCTGGTGATCCGCTTGAGTGGAGACACTCGGGAAACGAAGGTACGTGGTGAATTCCTCGAGCCATTGCTCCCGGGACCGGCGGATGTATTGCCTTAAAGTTTTGAAGTCTTTTTGGGTCATGTTGAAGGTTCCCTCCCATTTTTGTTTTGATTTTTCCAAAGCGACGTTTGGGGGTTAGACCTATTTTTTCCCATTTTACAAGGTTCGATTTTTAGGGCAACTAGCAAGGTTGGAAAAGGAAAGATGAAGAAGCAAGAAAGTTTTGAGAGGGACGCATAGGGAGAGAAGCGTCCCCGCCGGTAAAACGGTAGAGTTCATTCGAAAAGTCGGCTGGGCAGTTTGAATGGAAGACTTCCTAGGAGAGGGAAATGTCAGATCGAGGGTATGACCGCAACGGATTGGGGGACAAAGAAAGGAATTTCTTGTGGCGGCTTGGGGGCAACCCGCCTTACCTACCCCCTGGGCATTCGAAAGGAAATTGAAAGGTAGGGCGCGCTGTCCCCAACGCGCCGATAGAGGAAAAATGATGGATGCCTTTTTGGACAATTTCTATCAGAAGGGAAAGTCCCTTTGGTTGAATCGTAAAAAGAAGATGCGCAAGAGAAACCGTCCCTGGTGCCTTCCTGACGGATGTGGTAGGTTGGAAGGAGAATGATAGGGGTGTCGTTCCATCGAGAGACGATGCACGCTGTGCTTCAGGCCTTAAGGCAACGGGGTCTGTGGATTGGGACTTCTTCTTGGAAGTATCCGGGTTGGTTGGACCAGTTGTATACACCGGAACGGTATTTGGTGCGGGGGCGTTTTTCCGAATCGCGATTTCAACAAGAATGTCTTCAGGAATATGCCGAAGTGTTTCCAACGGTAAGTATCGATGCTTCTTACTATCGCTTTCCGGATGAAAGGACTGTGGAAACCCTCTGTAGGCAAGTTCCTGAAGGTTTTCTTTTTGCCACCAAGGTCCCGGACGAGATCACGGTGAAGCGGTTTCCTGCTCTTCCGCGTTTTGGATCTCGCGCCGGGGCCGTCAATCCCACCTATTTAAATGCAGATCTTTTTACCGAACGGTTTTTACAGGTCTGGGAGCCCTACCGGGAGAAATTAGGGTTGATCCTCTTTGAATTCTCTCGGTTTCACCCTGAGGACTATCGGCGGGGACGGGAGTTTGTGGAGGATTTGGATCGGTTTTTGGATCGGCTCCCCAAAGGATGGCCGTATGGGGTAGAGATTCGGAATCAGACCTTTTTGCAACCGGAGTATTTCGAGGTTCTGCGGCGGCACGGGGTGGCCCATGTTTATAATTCCTGGACCTATATGCCTCCGATTGGGGAGCAATTCCAGATTCCGGAAAGTCGTACTCGGCCGGATCTTCGAGCGGCGCGGTTTTTGCTCCGGCCTGGCCGGAAATATGAAGAGGCGGTTCAGGCCTTTCAGCCCTATCGGGAAATCAAAGATCCTTATCCCGAAGGTCGGGTGGCTGGAGTGGAATGGATTCGGGAAGCCTGGGAGAGCCCTGTGACGGGACGAGCGTTTCTCTATGTCAACAATCGTTTCGAAGGCAATGCCCTCCAGACCATTGCCGCTATGGTCCAAGAAGCGCTTGGGGAGGGACAGATCCGGCAAATCGTGCAACAATACTCCTCTCAAGAAAAACCGGGACGGAAAGCTTGCGCTCCGGTCCAACTCACATTACCGCTTTCCACCGAACAGAGGACGGACCGACAACCAGAAGAAGGAAGAGCATGAAGACACAGATCGAACAACTGGGAAAGAAGACCGACGAACGAGGCTGGGTAGTGGAGCCTCTGGGTCCGGAGGGCCTCGTGCATCAGCGGAATGTGCACCTGGTCATTACGGCTCCCGGCAAGGTCCGGGGCAATCACTGGCATCAACGAGGAACAGAAGTCATGGTGGTCGTCGGTCCTGCCTTGGTCCGATTGCGTGAGGACGGGGAGGTTCGAGATGTGGAAGTTCCGCCGGATGAAGTCTGGCGTTTTACGATTCCCCCTGGCGTCGCCCATGCCATCAAAAATACCGGGCAAAACCCTTTGATTTTGCTCGGTTTTAACACCGAGCGTTATGATCCGGCACGACCGGATGTCGTGCGGGATCTGCTGTTGGAAGAGGATTAAGACCGGTCGGAGTTTTCGAGCTGTTGGGAAGAGATCAGCTTGATCGAATGAAGGGATGAGCGTCCATATTTTTTCAACAATTGAATAAATTTCTGTAATCCGGCCCAGCCGTCCGGGCCGAGGCGGTAGCGCACGCAATGGCGGAGATAATCCCGACAGAAGGTTGGATCAAATTTTTCTACTCGAGCCGCAATTTGGTCAATGGCTTGCACGCCCTGTTGTGCTGCCGTTTCCAGGATGCGGCAGAGTTTTTCAGAGGCCCCCCGGGGGCGAATCGCCCAAACCGCATACACAAACGGTAGCCCGGTCTGTTCTTTCCAGGCAGCCCCTAGGTCCCAAACCGCAGGATGACGGCCTTCGTAAACCCATCGAAGCGCTCGATCTCCGATCAACAAAACCGCCGGGAGGGTCTCCGGATTTTGATTCGGTTCTAACGGCCGGAGCCGAGGGAAGATTCCTCGCTCTGCCAGAAGGACCCGAAGAAGATTCACACTGGTTAGTGAGGCCCGGTCACAATAGACCATCTCGATCTTTTCCAACGGGACCTGATGGAAGAGGAGTACGCTTCGGACCGGTCCGTCGGAAAGAATTCCCCAATCGGCCAAAACCCGATAACCGCCTCGAAAGAGGACCTCCACCACGCTGACCATGGCGGCATCGAGCGTCCCTTGCCGGAGCATTCCGGCCAGACGGGCCGGCA
>CAZBKV010000150.1:0-2709 GCA_964492575.1 uncultured Verrucomicrobiota bacterium
GTACGGGCATCGGTCCCCAAACGGCGAAAGATCTGCAGTGTGTAATACCGTAATATAGAATCTTTTTCGTCCTCCAGAATCGAAGCCAGTCGGCGGGCATAGGGAGTCACCGCCGGCCGGCCGATCTTGGAAAGAGCAATCAAGGCATCGCCGCGACAGTCCCTTTCCTCTTCCGGATCCAGTGCGATCTCGACCAATTGTCGAACCGCCCAATGAAGCGTCTTTTCATCCTTCCGTGCTTCCCACATCCAGGGAACCAGCTTGGATCGTATCTTAGGATCCTGTAGGGCCGTCTCCAGGACCGGAATCGCCCCTGGATATCCAGACCGCACAAGCACCTCCAACAGCTCCAGGCGTGTTTCTCCCTGGGCTTGATCCAGCGCATGCAGGACCTTTTCCGACTCATTCGGCCAGATTTCCAACGTCCACACTAACCCGAGAATCGCTCCTCTCCGTTCTTTTGCCGACCGGCCGGGATCTTGAATCACCTTCAAAAGCCGATCCACTACCCCAGTTCCACACTGGGTTAAGACCTGTTGTAAATCCTCTTTTTGCCATTGCCGTACGTCCCGTGCCGCAAGCCGATCGTACGGAATTCCATAGGGAGAGTAACTCTTCGCACTGAGAATCCGCAGGACCTGCTCCCACGAAAGAGCCTGTTTCGGGGGATTCTTATGATAAAAAAGCAGAATTCCCACTCCCACTATCAAGATGGGAGTCAAGACGACCCCGATCCAAGGAAGGATCGTTCTTTTATTCATGTTTTCTTTTGTACTCATTATTGTTCCATCATACAGCTGACATAGAAGCGCTTCTTTCCAATCAAAGGTGATTCGCAGTGTCTTCGTTTTTATCCTCCATTTTGTGGTTTTGTTTGTTTCCACCAGTTTTGCGCCAGCCACAGAAGTGGAGGCGCAAAAATTATGAAAAGAAAAAGGGTTAAAAAGACAGAAAATATGATATTTTTCTCTCTCTGTTTCCCCAAAGCTGCAAAATATTCCGGCGTTCGTCGTGCTTCTTCCACCGTCAACCATCGCCCCTCTCTGGTGAGATACGAAAACTCCACCGGCCCACAACGTGTCTCGAGAATGAACGCCGTGGTCGGAATGAAGGGCTCTTGAGGAATCAAATCCTCAGAAACCGGTCGCACGCTATGGGTGTTGATCTTATAAATCATAAACAGCTTTAACCCGGAAGGCTTTCCCGGCTGTGGATCATAGTATAAAGAAAAGATCCGCAAAGAGGCAAGCCTGGGAACACAAACCCCAGCATTTGTCATCCACCGATCTACCGTATAGATTGCATTGGTATACCCTTTCTGAAAAGGAGGAGGTAGGGGGCTTTTGATTTCCGGCATCTTAGGGGATCGTTCATATCCGGCAGCTAGATACATCACTCTGCTTGGAAGGCCGGAAGCTGGATGGATCGTCCAATGGGCTTGTTGAAGGTAATGACTTCGATGATCATAAATCCCTGAGGGGGCTCCATAGCTGATCACCGGCTCCAGCCAGTGATTGGTTCGGGCTCGAAAATATCGGGAGGAAGCAAAGGCCAGCCACAACGGCCCTGCGTAATGGACAAAGGGAAGGTGAGGGATTTCTCCGCGGAAAACGCCTCCGATACAACCATTAACCCCAATCGGCTTTCCCATGGCACGTGCCCGTTCGACTCGGCTGGTAAAGCAAGTAATGTATCGTAGATCTTTGCCGTCATAAACTAGCTCGCTGTAATCATTCGGCGATGGCTTTGGATAAAGAAGCTTCAAGGCCCAGCGGGACTCCCCTACCCTCATTTGGAAGGAAACCGACGGTTGAGGGAGAAGCCGGCCGTTTCTTCGCATAGCCGCTGAAATGCCCCCTTGAACTTCAAAAGAAGGATTTTTCTGAACCTTATTCTCGGCTCGGACAAGAAGCGAGAGAAAAAGAAGTAGAAGAAGGCAGCTTCTTCCTATCCATCGGGAAAAACGCCATTTGGAATCCATAGGTTCCTGCCTGGCTCGCCTAGAGAAGTTCATATCGTTCTCCTTCTTGTTTATTTTAGCTCTGCCTTCTTCCAGCTCCAATAGATTCCACCTAATAAGAAACCATAAAATGCAAAAACCCCTATCCACCGCGGCCAGCCCAAACTGTCCGCAAGGAGATTGTAAGAGAACTCTCCATGGAGAAATTTTGGCACGTGCAATTGAAACAGTGGGTAAAACGGTTCGTATGGCACACATGCCGTTGTCACCGTCGCTAAGCTCATCATCCCAATCGAAACCCCGGCCAAAACCGCTCCAACCTTCGGCCACTGCTGTACTCCCATTGCACACGGCAAGGCCAACAGGGGAAGTAGGGGCGATAGGTACCTGGCGCTCAATGTATACCCGGCCTGCCAATCCCACCGTTTCCCGGAAATGATGAGGATATCTAATAGGGGGAGGACGTAGACCCACCATAACCATTTCGGGTGCCGTTGAGTACAAAGCCTCCATCCGACTCCTACCAGCAACAACAACGGCGTCCAAAATATAAATCCACGGGACGGACTCAATAAGAGTAAGCCCATAATTTCCAAACTCGGCCGCTGAATGGAATAGATCCCTTTCTTCATCTGTGGGAAACTGGCCTGATACGAATACGGCAGATCGAACGGTGTCCCAATCGTCGCCCAGCTATAGGCCGGGATCAACAACAGCGGCGGAACCGCCGCCAAAACAAAAGGGATCAA
>CAZBKV010000150.1:2719-5327 GCA_964492575.1 uncultured Verrucomicrobiota bacterium
AGTCCCAATCCGATCACCACCAACCCAGCTGTGTATTCACTGGCCAGGGCCAACCCCAGACAAAATCCGGCCAGGGCCATCCGCCATCGAATCGTCCCGCGATCCCATGCCGGAAACGAATCCGCTCCCCCTTCAACCTCATCCCCAAACAGATCCATCGCCCAGATGGCGATCGCGATCAGGCCGATCACCTGGGCATGGCTGTAGAGCCAGGTGCTGTATGGCAAAGGAATTCCACCAAGCCATAAGCCGGCCACCGTCAGGAGAGCTACCCGAGGCCGAACGAATCGACATAGCCAAAGAAAGAGCAAGGTTCCTCCCACCGCCGCCGGGAAAGCTTGAGAAAAGGCACAGGCCGCCCAACTGGTGATCAACCAACCTCGTCTTGATTCGAGCTGGATCCCACAGCTCTGCCCAACCTTTGCAGCAATCCAAAACGCCGGGAGCGCCAAAGCCGCCGTCCCCGGCGCCTTGTCGGAGTAGTAATGTCCGTTGTACCTCGCCCGGTCCGGAGTGTTTGGGAAATCATCAATACAGAGGGTTCTTTTCCCGACCAGGGCATGTAACAAAGCCAGCCGGGAATACGGTGTCGCCCAATCAAACCGACTCTGATGAATGAAAACCAACGCGCCCAAAAGAAGCACGAAAAGAATGGTAGTTCTTTCTTGATAGACTTCCCTTATTTTCCTCATCCCCCATCAATTTCCTGCTGGGGTAGACGCATATCCGGAGACTCTGTTTCGGCCATTTGGTCTCTTTGGACTTGAAACTCCTTCCATGTATAGTAGCCTCCATAGAGAAGGAGGAGCAAAATAATTCCCCACAAGACAGGCTGGACCCATCCCTTCGCACCAGGGAGCCAGTCGATGGCGTTTCCTAAACACGGGCAAGCCCCGTGGTACCCGACCCCAAAAAAGTCCTAATAAAAAACCTAATATTTGTACATAATCTATTCCCTGGGCAGCTCGAAGCATAGTATTCTATCATCGTACCGTCATACTTTACATTCCCTGTATAATAAGCACCTTCCTATAAAACCCCACATTGTTGTCTCTCATAAACACAAGGCTCCTTTAATGCTTACCCACCTTCTTTCTATGAAACAGGCGTCTTTTCACTATTACAATGACGGGGACTCCCAACAACAATAAAAAGCCTATTAAGCTAATTATTCGAAACAACGGATATTTTAACAACGGATATTTTTTCTGCAGGTGGGTTGGGTAATGCAGGACCACCTTTGACTCCTGCAGTTTAACTGTAACATACACCCCATTCGACACGGTGGTAACTTGTTCTATCAACGGCGCCAATCTTTGAACCGGTACCACAAAGGCGTCCCGCCCTTTCGGCCGGTCAAGCAATTCTATCCAACGTATTGATTTTCTAAATTTCATATTATCTGCAATAGTTTCGATCCGAGTGGGCAAATAAGGAAATCGATCATCTTCATAGAAATAGAAAATCTTCAAAGGCTTCAACTGCTTCTTCAAAATACCGAGTTGCACTTTTTCCAATCGTATTTCCTTAATTCGATTTCTCTCATCTTTTCGAACGATATGCCCTTTCACCATCAGCTTCTGCTGACGGTTTGTTCCGATCAGCATGTTATCCTGAAAGATCAGTTCGCCAGGTGGAACAAGTTGGATCCCTAAATTAAAAAGCTTGGGCAGGCAACTTTCTTCTATACCCCGAACATTCCCCATCGGCGATAGTTCGATATCCTCTGGTGTGGCATTCCGATTCGTCCAAGCAGAGTAGTCGGGTAGGTTGACGTAATAAAACTCGTCGTTCCACCAAAATCCGACAAATCCATTTTGCGCAAACCATTTCGGGTCTCTCTGTATTGAGAGTTCAGCAAGACGGTCACCCGGCATCACGGCATAAAATCCAGCGTTCATTTGCCATCGAATATAATAAGTGGTTGTCCCTCCTGGAAGTCCTATCACCGAAGAAACCAGTGCCGCTTCTATATAGGCCGGGCGATGTTCAAGAAACTCGCGGAAGGTGAGTTGATGTAAATCGCGGGCGAAGACTGGAAAGGCCCAAACAAAAAGGAGAAGAAAGCCTCCTACATTTACCCACCTGGAAACGAAACCTCTCCTTGCTACTATTCTTCTACCGGCCTGTCTCTTTCCCTCTTCGCCTCTCTGACAGATGACCCAATACATCCTCTTTCCATCTCTTACTCCTTTTCCTAGTTTGCTCCAAACTCCCCTACCCCTCTACAGAGACTCAGAGAAAACCATCTCTTTTGACTGCCATCCTCCTGTTCCCGCCTTTTACCTTCTCTCTGGCTAATGTCAAATGCATTTTATACCTGATTTTTCCCCCTCGTCAAGCATACCTCCTCCTTTCTTTTGTCATTTATTGCGTTTTTTTTTACCTTTTTTGCCAAAAAATGAATTTTGGGTTTCTTTTCTCATGTCTTCCTTTTACCTCTATCCTTAACTTCCTTGCCACCCGCTCTTCATTATGCACTGGTATAGTGAGGTGAAAGTGCATATTTATTGACTTATCTTTTGCAGAATAGATTGGGCTAATTTCCGATTCGAAGGATCTGAATCGTTTTCTGCCACATATTGAATGGATTTCCGAACCGTACGGC
>CAZBKV010000150.1:5337-6454 GCA_964492575.1 uncultured Verrucomicrobiota bacterium
AAAAAGAGAAAAGAAATAATGGGAATTTATAGGATTATAATGAGGGAGAGAGGTTATGAGAACAGAGAAAAGGACAAAAGGGCAAAGAGAAGGAGGAAGAAGGAGGTATGGATTCGGATTGAAGGAGTTAGCCCAACTTTCTGAACCACAAGCCATAGAGATCTTGCAACAGTATGGGCTGTTGCGCAAGTGGAAACGTTGTCCGTATTGCCGGAGCCAGCGGTTCGGATTGGGTCGACGATATCACTGGCGATGCTGGCGTTGTCGGCGGGAGTGGAGTCCACGAAAGGGCAGCGTGCTAGAGAGGTTTCGGATTGGGTACGGTTGTTTTCTCTGGACAGTGAAGTTGTTTGAGTTAGGGGTTCCGGCTCAGCGGGCAGCCGAGCAACTTCAGCTTTCTGCCCCAACGGTCTACAAGCTGTATCGGATGATTCGAGAAGCCCTCCAGAAGGCGCAACAGAAGGAGAAGCCTCTTGGAGGAGAAATCGAGGCTGATGAGACCTATATCGGAGGGCATCGCAAACGAATTCGAGGACGAAGTCGAGTAGGGAAGATTCCAGTGTTGGGATTGCGGCAGCGAGGAGGGCCGCTGCGGTTGATCCTTCTTCTGGATGTGTCTTGAGCCACTCTTCACCGGGCCATCTCCCGGCATGTCCAACCCGGCAGCCTGATCTACACTGATTCGTTCTGAAGTTACTGGGGCCTGGGGCAAAAGCGGTGGATCCACCACGTTCTCCACAAAGCAGAGGAAGGGTTTCGCAAAGGGCCGATCTGTCTAAATGGAGTGGAAGGGGCCTGGGGATGGCTCAAAGTGCACCTGCGTCGGTTCCGAGGCATCCCTCACCGTTTCTATCCCCTCTACCTCGCCGAAGCCCAGTTCCGCTATAACACCCCTTCCTCTTGCCTCTTCACCGCTCTCCTTCAAACCCTTGTACGTTTCTCTTCCCCTCGCCCCTACGCTTCCCAAACAAAACGCTTTTCTTACCGCTCTTTAACAGCTAATTTTATTAAAAGGGCAGATAATTGAGAGATGCCAAACAAAAACTTACGGGAAGGGGTATATAGGCAGTGCTCAAAACGTTGCTAAGAGAACAGTGGTTTTCAAAGATTCCCCTCT
>CAZBKV010000151.1:0-6391 GCA_964492575.1 uncultured Verrucomicrobiota bacterium
CCCCAAGATCCCACCCGGCTTTACCTCTCCAGCCCCCGCCCCGGCGTAAACAACCTTTTGCTTAAAGGGAAAATACTCTTCTAAAGAAAGGGTAAGGAAAATGATCCTCGTTGCAATCCTCATCTTTCTTATCGCCACTCTCATGACCATGGTGGGGAAAGGTGGCGGGAATTTCTATGTGGTGGTTCTGGCCTTGGCCAAAGTCCCAATGCACCAGGCCGCAACCACCGGCCAATTCATCCTCTTTACGGCCTCGGCTACCGCGATGCTTCTCTTCCAACGAAGAAAATCCCTCTCCTGGCCGTTGGCCATCCTGATAGGAAGTTTAACCAGTGCAGCCGCCTTTGGTCGCGGATATCTCTCTCATGCCTTTAGCGACTTTTTCTTAAAGCTCCTCTTCGCCGCGTTTCTTTTCCTTACAGGCATGTTGATGCTGCTCCCACCTCCACAACTTCCCCAACCCACCCAACACAGACCTTTCTGGATCCTAACGATCCGCTCAGGCCAGGAGACGTACCGCGTCAACCTTAGCCTCGTCCTCCCAGCTACGCTTCTTACCGGGTTTGCTGCCGGGATGGTTGGTGTTTCGGGAGGATCCTTTTTGGTGCCATTGCTCGTTCTGGCCTGCGGAGTCCCAATGCAGCTCGCTGTCGGAACTGCTTCTTCTTTGATTGCCGTTACAGCCCTGATGGGCTTCACCGGCCACGCTCTTCAGGGAGACTTCCGTCCTTCCCTCGCAATCCCTCTAGCTCTTGCAGCAAGTTTGGGAGGAATCGTCGGAGCCCATTTTGCCCTAAAAAGTAAACCAGCCCATCTAAAACGCCTCTTTGCTTACACAAACTGGCTGGCTGCGCTCTTCATGATCCTCAACGCCCTGCATAAGAAAGGAATCCTGTAAAACCACCTATCTCAACTCTTCCCTCTCTTTTCTCCAAGATGTTTGATGCAGAGCAGATCTTGAAGCTCGAAGCAGTTGCCTACCTTTTTCTTTAGGACCGCTTAGCCAGAACGTAAATCCCTCCTTTTCCCGCCTCTCTCAAGTAATCTTTGAGAAAGCCTGTGGTGAAAAAAGAACCACCCCACGCAGTGCCGCCTCTGCGTAGAAGATTTTTTAACATCTATCGAAATCCTGCTACAAAGCACGCCGAAACATCTATCTCCCGCGTAGCTCTGGACGCACCGTGCCATCGTAATCCATAATCGGTCGGGCATTCTCGACCCGACCAAGCGGACGACAACCCGGACCAATTCCGTCAAGCCCAAGATCATCCTTCATTTTCGAAGCGATGGCTTTGAGCTCACGAACAATGTCAGGACGCTCTTTCGCAAGGTTTGTTGTCTCACCGATATCTTCATGGAGGTTGTAAAGTTCATTGCGTTGGAGATGGAGCTTCCACGGACCTTTCCGCACGGCTTCCAGCTTCAGTCCACGGTAGTAATAAAAGACTTCGTGGGGCGATCGTGCATTCGGCTTACCGAACAGGATCGGGGAAATGTCCGCTCCATCCAGTTTTCGGTCTTTGGGCAAACGGCCGCCTGCAAGTTTCACAAATGTCGGAAGGATGTCCATCATACCGGTGACCTCATCGGTGGCTGTTCCTGCAGGAATATGACCAGGCCACCAGGCAATCGTGGGTTCTCGCATTCCGCCTTCCCATGTGCTCCCTTTATAACCTCGCAGCGGGGCATTACTTCCACGGCGAGTTGCCCCATTATCCGAGGTGAAAATCACAAGCGTGTTTTCCGCAAGCCCAAGCCGACGCACCGTATCCAAAATACAACCGACACTCCAGTCCACCTCTTCCACCCAATCACCATATAGACCGTTCTGTGATTTTCCTCGAAATCCGACACCAGGATAGTAAGGCCAGTGCACCGCAGTGTGAGCCAAATAAAGGAAGAAAGGTTTATCACGATGAGCCTCAATAAACTGCGCTGCTTCCTCAGTATATTCTTTGACCAGCAATGTCTGATCCCGTCCGTAAACCCGTTTTACCACAGTCTCATTGCGAAGCAACGGAAGCGGTGGATGACCCCGACGCCGCCGCTTAGGAAGCGGTTGCCTATAGTTGCTTCGGCTCCCGTCCTCAGCAGGTCCCATATCATTGGAATAGGGCAGCCCAAAATAATAATCGAAGCCTTGCCGTGTCGGTAAAAACTCCGGTTGGTCTCCCAGATGCCACTTACCAATAATGGCCGTGGTATAACCGACTTCTTTAAGCAATTCCGCAATGGTAAGCTCTTGAGGATGAAGCCCTATCGCATTCCCAGGGAAAAGGACGTGCGGAATCGGAAGGACACGTTTAGGATAACATCCGGTCATCAGAGCCGCGCGAGATGGCGAACAGACAGGCGCTGCATAAAAGCAAGTCAAACGACGACCCTCTGCCGCCATTCGATCAAGATTGGGTGTGCGGTTGATTTTTGAACCGTATGGGCCAATGTCCCCGTAGCCAAGATCATCGATGTTAATGATAATAAAGTTTGGCCTGGTGGCACCGATGCCCGTTGGCCAGGCAAGGAACAACGCTGCCAATGCCAGAACCGGCCGTAACCTTGTGAAAAGCTTTGCTGTCTTCATCAACCGCAATCTTACAGTCAGGTAAAACACCATGCAATCTTTTAGAAATCGACTGATGCCAAATGTCTAACGTAGACGTTAACTGAAAACGACACCCTGTGCATTAAATTCTCATGGCAACTTTTCTTCTAAAGCCCTCCTAGCCCATGTAGGCTAAAAACCAAAAGAAAAACCTAAGAATCTCAGCCCTTGTGTGTCAGTATGAGTGATGCAGGAGTTTCAAAAGGTAAGAAACCATACAGGCAAAGGTCTCAGATAGAACCGAAAGCATGAGTGGATCTGACACGGCAGGATGGGCGCCTGAAACGCACAGGCTGCGGCCTAAACTCACCAGCCTATATAAAGAACTGCAAAATCCATTGCTTTATTACGCCCATCGTCTGACGCGGAACGGAAACACCGCACAGGAAATTGTGCAAGAAGCCTTTATGAAGCTGGCCAGTGAGATCAACAGGGTTGATGAACCTAAAGGCTGGTTGTTCCGTACAGTGCATAATTTAGCACTAAACCGGCTACGGAAGGAAAGGCGGGAGGATTTGGTTGATCCTGCATCAATGAATGCGTTGAAACTCCGCGATAGAAACGATGGTTGTAGTCCAGACGAAGAGCTAGCCCGATGGGAAGAACTGAAGCGGTTAAAAGACTGCGTTGAGTCTTTAGATAATCGTTTGCGTCAACTTGTGGAACTGCGCTTTTATGAGGGACTAAGCTATGCCCAGATTAGCGAGCGAACAGGACTCACGGTCGGCTATGTCGGCTATCTGCTTCACCAAGCGTTGAAGATGTTGGCTCAAAAGTACACGAAGGGAAGCGAATGAGCCTGCACCAAGAGCATAAAGATGATCTAGAGGCGCGGGTCACGGCGTGGTTGCTTGGGGAACTTTCACCTGCGGAGGAAGCTACGCTTCGTGAGCAATTCCTCAAGTCCCCTGAGCTTCTACGCCAGGCCGAGGAGCTAGCGCCACTAGTCTCGAAATTGCAGCAGTTAGGTGAAATCGAACGGATTGACCAAACCGTCTGGCAAAAACCGTCCAAACGGACCTCATCCAAACAGACCCCTTCAAGGCAGGAAATTTGGACTGCCATAGGAGTGGTCGGAGTGATTGTGGTGTCTCTATATTTCCTGATGAGTATGAGTCTTTCCACCCGAGGCCGTTATAAGGCAATGATGCGCCGCGATGTTCCCTCGTTTGAGGTATCGCTCGACGAAGAGTCAAAGGATGTAGAAGAAACGGAGGTCGCGAGCACAGATTTAACGGCTTCGAAGCAAACCTCAGCCCTAGCCCCGCCGAAACCAGCAAGCCCCTCATATGGCCGTGCGATAGCGCGCTCTGCAACGCCTACATTGACTGAAAGAGAACACCGAAGGAGTCGCGCCATCTCTCAGCCAGCCGCCCCGGAATCAACCCCTCTTTTTCTTGGTACACCTCCACCACATACTGCAGCCCCGCGTCTCCAAGTTCAAACCGCGCCATCCGTCGCTAAGAAGGTAAGAGAGCGAGCTAGGGAACCTTCCGTACAAAAAGCCGATAGATTGGCCCCGATGCCCAGATTAAAGACGCTGGCTGAAGGCGCTGAGCTTAAAGAATATCGATACTCACTGAAGGAACAAAAAAAGAGAATAACAAAAGGAGCCTCATCCAGCTGCCTGGAAACATCTTCAGGAAGCCATCGTCGCATTCAAGAACAGGCGGCTCAGAAACCGACACGACTAAGTCGAGGAGCTGTTACAGCTAGTGCAGGACAGATTACCAAAGAGAGCGCTGCTGTTGAGCCTCAACAGGAGCTTCAGGCCGGGGTACCCGTGACAAGCCCGAAACGAAAACTACCCAGCCCCAAAGGCGAGAAGTTAGGCTTAGCGGAAGCTTTTGCTGGATCAGCCTCAAAGAAAAAATCACCCATACAAAAAATGAAGGCTCCCCGGCCGCCCGGAGCGGTTCCAATGGTGTTTCCGGAAGTGGATGCTCAAGCAGAGCCGTTTTCAACCTTTTCGCTTTACGTCACCGACGTGTCCTACCGGCTGGCCAAGGCCGCATTATCCCGTGGAAGCTGGCCTCCTCCAGAACAAATCCGACCGGAAGAATTTTTAAATGCCTTCGACTATGGTGATCGAATACCGCCTGGGAAACGAGTTGCTCTGAAATGGGAACTTGGACCTCATCCATTTGAACCAATGCACTACGCGCTGCGTTTTGCAGTCATTACGGCCGGCACAGGACGTCAACGCAATCGACCAGCGAATCTGGTGCTTGTGATTGATCGTTCAGGTTCAATGGAACGCCCGGATCGAATCCAAATCGTCAAGGCTGCACTCCGCGAACTCAGTGCTCGTTTGATGCCCAACGATCGAGTGAGTGTGGTGACCTTTTCCGTACACGCCCGGTTACGGATGGATGGTGCCCGAGGTGATCATGCTGCCGGCCGACTCATGCAGATCGCCGACGAGCCTTGTGAAGGAGCGACTAATCTGGGCGAAGCACTGCAATTAGCCTATGAGCTAGCGCGAAAGCATTTTGTGGCAGGTGGTCATAACCGAATTGTGTTATTAACAGACGGCGCGGTGAATGTTGGGGAGCTAGACGCGGAACAACTCGCAGAATGGATTGAACAAAACCGACGTGCAGGCATTGCGTTGGATGTTTTCGGTGTTGGTTGGGGAGGATATAACGACCTATTCTTGCAACGACTGGCCAAAAACGGGGACGGCTTGTATCGATTTTTAAATTCGCCCGATGATGTTCAGTCACATTTTGCAGAAGCCCTTGTAGGGATGTTTCATCCAGCGGCTACTGATGTAAAAGTTCAGGTGGAGTTCAATCCAGAAACCATCGCGCGGTATCGCTTGATCGGTTATGCCACGCACCGTCTCACTAAAGAACAATTCCGTGATGATACGGTTGATGCCGGCGAATTAGCCGCCGGAACCTCCGGCAATGCACTCTATACCTTTGTCCTAAAAGTTGCTCATCCCACCTCTCCACTGGCCTGGATTAGGATCCGTTATCGAGTTCCAGAAACGGAAAAGGTTATAGAAGAAACATATGAAATCCCTCCGACCGTATTGAATGTTGAGCCAGAGTTGACCCCATCGCTCCGACTTGCCATTGCTGCTACTGCATTTGCCGAGTGGATGATGGGAAGTCCGTATGCAAGCGAAGTTACACCCCATAAGCTTTTGGATTTACTTAAGGGAGTACCAGAATATTTTGAGCCTGACCCACGACCACGCGAGTTGGTACAGCTGATTGAGACTGCAGGACGGTTAGCTGGATGGAACGCAGGCCCACGAAGATAAAGGGTCACTTGTTTGTGAATTGCATGAACGATTGGGAGTTTAGCTATGAAACACTTAAACTACTCTCAAACAGTAAGAAATACGCCGAAACCCAATAGGGCTGTCCATATATTTAGTATGTATCAACAGCTGATAGATCAGCGGAGGTTGTTGCCTCCCTTGTCCCGTCTGCTTAAAAGCCTGCTGATGATAGCCGGGGTCGGTCTTCTTATCCAAACCTTTGCTAGCGAAGTCTCTCCAATTGAAGGAGCCCAATCACAGGTTTTAAGCCGTCCGATCGAAGCCAAGTCTCTTGATATTAAACAACATGTTGATTCAAAACAGGCACGTGTGTCATTCGAGGCATTGGTCAGCCCATGGGCGTTAAGAGAAAAGACCTATGACTGGCTAGCATTGCTTTATCACCGGGTCAAATTAGCGGAGGGGGAAGTACAATACGAAGTCCATGTCCATGCCCGTAAAGTCAGAGATCAGACAGGCCCGCTTGTTCTACGACTGATTGGAGAGGGTGAGGT
>CAZBKV010000152.1:0-3744 GCA_964492575.1 uncultured Verrucomicrobiota bacterium
TCCTTATAAGGCGCGCCCCAACGGACGTCATGGAGCGTAGTCTCCGGCGGATACCCTAACTGCCGCCACAAGCGATAAGTAATCAGGGCGTCCAGACCGGCGCATTCATCCACTTCATTGAAGTGAGGCAGCGCCTCCCCATCGTACAAGATGCGGGAACCATCCTCCGATTTGACCGGAGGACGATCCACATTGTTTAACAGCCCTTCGGCCAGGTCACTGGCCGGTGCCAGGTCTTTGAGCCCTTGCTGGTATTGGATGCCGATGGTGTCGCAACCGAACTGATCCGCCAATCGGAGGGCTGCGATGTACATCTTACATTGCTGCAAGGTCTGATTGCGAGTCAGTTCGGTCTCTTCATCCTCGCCCCACTGGAATTTCATCCGCTTGTTCAGGAGCCATTTCAGGACTTCTTCGGCCTCTTCATCCTTCACGCGCAGCATCTCGGCATACAGCGTGGACTGACTCAATCGCTCTTTGAACACACCCAGAGGGCTTAAAAGCTCATCTGGGATAATGGCGTTATACATCCCCATGCAACCCTCATCGAAGACCCCCATAATGGCTCCTCGGGCGCGGAAGTTCCGGGCAAAATCGCGACCGAGTTTCTCCTCTTCGGGAGGGATGCGAAGTAAATCAAAGTCACGAACATGACTCTGGTCGTGGCGAATCTGTCCTTCCTCCAGCCACTGTCGAATCCCTTCCTTAAAGAAGGAATCCTTGAAGTTCTCGCTCCAGATGGTGCTATACGGCACTCCCATCTTCGTGAGCGAGGCGTTCAAGTTCAGCAATCCGACCAGTCCCGGCCAAGTTCCACTCCAGTTAGCAACAGTTAAAATGGGGGCCTTATGCCGGTAGAGACCGGGAAGGATATGCTGACTGTATTGCCAGACCGATTCTGCAACGACCAGGGGCACCGTCGGGTCTATGTTCCGAAAGACCTCCATTCCCATCTTCTGCGAATCGATGAACCCGTGGCCCTTGGCTTTGTCGACCGGATGGGCTCTTTCCAGCTTACACCCCAACGCCTTGAAAGCGGCCGCCAGGGCATCTTCCATCTTTTTCTGTTCCGGCCAGCAGACTTGATTCGCCGAAAGGCGCAAGTCTCCGTTCGCCACCAGGTAAGCCCTTGATGGAACTGAATTTTTTGACGCTCTCATGGCCTTCCTAGTGTAAGAGACATATCATAAGATTCCAATAAAATCTCTTTTTGAAGGAGCGGTCTCTTTCAGGTTCCTTGTAGGTCTTTCGCTTCCGAAGATGGGGTCGATTTCGACGCTTCGTGAGCCAGGGTTTGGAGATACCTTTGCAAGGCTTGCTTCTCCGCCGCTGTCCCCACAATCGGTGGCATAAAGGAGATAGAACCTCCTTCACTTCGGATCTTCCGGGTCAAAAACCGCTCGATTGCCTTCGAATCCCAACCTCGAAGAAAAGGACGAATCCCCCGATACCCATTGATTGTATGGCAGACTGCGCACTGGCCTAGAAACATTGCTTTCCCCAGATTTCGCTGACCATTCGTCTGGACCGGAATCCAGATGGAGTGGGAAAGATATCCTTCTCGATTCCATCGCTCGACTTGATCCACCCGAATTCCGTTGGCATAGAGAAACCCTGTGATCCCAAATGGTTTGCGGAGCATCTCTCGCAAAAACGCCCCGATCCCAATGCTCCCAATGACAATGAATGCAAGAAAAAGGCCATGCCCCCAACGAATCCGATCCATTCCCCTCCATCCAATCCAGTAGGCCAATCCCAGCCCAATCCCTATTAACCCGACCATCCCTGTCCCGAATCCCATCAGAGTATCAAACAGAGGGCCATTCTTTGGCTCTTGTCTCCAAAGCTCAAGAAGATGGTCTCGAATGATCGGTGCCTTCCAAAACAACCATCCCAATCCTCCTACCCCTACCACAAGCCCCGCCATTACCCATTTCATGCTCCAGCGGATCATCCGACGGCGTAGGTCCAAATCCCCTCGAACCCCAACATGCCGTAAAGAGAAAAAAGCCCATATCCCCGCCACCGCCATTCCCCAGGCGATGCGCATCAGAAGCCCTGCTCCATAAACTGGCGTCAAATAAACAGCAAATAAGGCTTGCCCATCTTGACCGATCCGAACCGAATTCAACCAACGAGGTCCTGGATCCAATAAAAAAGAGGGAATCCCATTTAAAATCCCAAGGGTCAGAAGGGCCGAAATTGCGTAGATCCATCCAATCCGCAAATGCAGAGCGGCTGGGATCCGGTTCCAGGTAGAGGCATACGCTACTCCCGCAAGAACAACCAGGCCATATCCAACCCACGCTGTTAAAAGCAGAAAAAGGAACGTAGAACTCAACCTTCGCCCTATTTCCGGAGCTGCAAAACTCACGGCACACCAAAACGCCATCCCACTAATCCCGACTCCGATCCCTCCCCCGGTGGCCAAGCCTTGGGACTGCCGCTGCAAAACTTGTAGCCATTGCCCTGCCTTCTTCTTCCGAGCCTTCCTTTCCGTCCATACCAAATAAAGGCTCCCTCCCACTACCCAGTAACAAAATAAGGCATATACCAGCGCTGTAATCCCAATAATCCCGCTGCCTCCAATCCATAGGACCTCCCATTTTGGATCCTGCATCTCCAACCTCCTTTTCTATTCATTTTAACGAGAGAAAAGGCTCTTTCCTGTCAGTTTTAGTTTGCTTCTCCGATCCCTTTTTCCTCTCCTTCCGGTATCCCCCTTCTCATCAAATAAGTCAGCCAAATCATCCCTCCCAATCCCACCATCCAGATCCCTAAAAATCCTAACACGATCCATCCATTCATCGAGACCTCCCGAGCCCATAAATCCAATCCTTTCAGGGCAACGGTAGCTTCGCGAATCCCTTCCCGATAGAGCACCATCGAAAACACCTCTACCGCCCCTAAAAACATCGCTGCCAATCCGGGCAAGGGAGAGAGCGGTTGGCTCCAGCTACACCATACCCCCATCAACACAATGGCACTCATAGACAAAAACCAAACGATCGCCGCGGCATTATAAAGTCCGCTCCAGGCCAGCATCTCTTGCACTCCACGCGGCTGCACATGGATCAGCCATCGAGCGGTAGCAATCTGGAAAAGACCGCACACCGAGGCAATCACCCCCCCTAACCGCGTCATGTATTGCCGGGTGGTATCCCGGAATGTATGCCGGCTCGACAGCCCAATCAGCCACAAGCCACTCAATGTCAAAGATCCGGCAAAGAAAAACCACCATCGCGGAGTCATCGTCGGATCATACGGGGGCCATTCGATCCCGGCTTGGGAAGAGACATAAAGGGTCCGCCATACCTCCGGGCGTACCATGAAACAGGCGTGAGCTAGAAAGATTCGGGCTATCGCTACAAATCCAACCCAGGCTCCCAGCCCCAGCCACCAGACCAAAAACGACCTTTCCAGCCGAAGACCAAACTGCTTCAACAAAAGGAAGCTACCCCCCATCAACACCGCAGTTGAAAGGATGGAGACGGCCATAAGCATCCCACTAGGAAACCACAATTCCCCACAGAGAACCTGAACAAAGAGCAAGGAAGGCAAGCCGAACCCCACTACTGCCATCATTACCCCCGGCAATCGCCGGGCGATTCCTCGAGCTACAACAAGCCGTTGGAGCCTACGAACCGTTCTTTCTCCCCCACCGATCCGTAAGATAAGCGCTATCAGCAACCCTCCCACCAACAACTGAACAGCAAATAAATGCCCTCCCAACACACTCAAATG
>CAZBKV010000152.1:3754-5090 GCA_964492575.1 uncultured Verrucomicrobiota bacterium
CTCCATCTCTCTCTTCTACCAACCTTCTTTTTCCATCCGCTCTACCACAATCGTTCATTTCTCAGGAATATCGTAATCTCTTTTCTTGACGAACCAGCATGACTTCCCTCAGCCTAACAACCATCATTACATACTATGGCCTTAGAAGATCAAAAACCGAAGATTCTCATTGCGATCCAAAATGAGTTTGCGGTCTTTAAGGTGTTAGGCCGAGCTCAACATCATCTGGCTTACTGGCTCAAAGAAGCGACCTCCCGACTGATCGAACAAGCCTATACTCAATTTTATATCGATCTACAGGAATGCCCGATTGCTGATAGTACCTTTATTGGGGTACTAGTGGGTTTGTGGAAACAGCTAGGCGAAGCCCGAAGCAAAGGAAAACAGACCGCCATTGTCCTCATAGGCCCTCAACCCCATGTCCAACAAAGCATGGATGAGATCGGGGTATTGAACTTTTTCCAAGTAATCCCCGCCCTTCCGATAAAGGACCCCGATCAAGGAGCATGGACGGAGGTTTCTCCTTCTCAACCGTCAGATAAGGTCCTTCGGGAGACGATTCTCGAAGCCCATCGTCTCCTTGCCTCTTTGAGTCAAGAAAATGAATCCCGTTTCCGGGACGTGATTGAATTTCTTCAAAACAGTTCCCCTTCCCAGCAATCTCAGTCAGGGGAAGGAAAAAACCACTTGAAAGCGTAACAAGATGGGTACCTTTTTCGTTTAAATTTTTGACAAACAGAGAAAAGAAGGTAAGAAAAGGCAGGAAGAAGGAAAGGAGGTTGGGGTTCTTGACGATATCAACGGGGGAAAATGAAAATTCTGTGATTGCAAAACTGCCCAAAAAGAGGCATAAGTAAGAAGAGAAGAATGCAAAGAAAGTGGGAGAAAAGAAGAGTTTGGAGTAGGAGGGGAGCGGAAAGAGGCTTTTTCGGCGCGGTCACCTCCCGCGTCGAGATCCCACAAAAGGCCAAAGCGAAGCTCCGCACACACTGAGCTCCGTTCTCACCTGGCCCTGCCTCCAGGTCGCCGCCCCTTAGCACCGGAGGGGCGGCGATCCTTTTTAAACCCTGTTTCTCATACCCCCCTGTTCCATCTCTCTTTGCTCCCTTGGGCTCCACTCCACCCTCCAAAATCAGTCCGTGTCTTCTATCCACAACTTGACGAATCCCTTTCCACCCCACACCGTGAACTGCAATGCGGTTTGTCGACGAATTCCGAGACGCCGAACGGGTCCGGCGGGGCATCGAACAGCTTCACCGGATCACAACCCGTCCCTGGACTCTGATGGAAATCTGCGGCGGGCAAACCCATGCCATCCTCCGCTACGGCATCGACC
>CAZBKV010000152.1:5100-5690 GCA_964492575.1 uncultured Verrucomicrobiota bacterium
ACCAGCTTTTGCCCGAAGGCATCACCCTCGTCCACGGCCCCGGCTGTCCTGTATGTGTTACACCAGTAGAAATCATCGACCAAGCCATCGCGATCGCCCGTCAACCGGGCGTCCTCTTCTGCTCCTTTGGGGATATGCTCCGTGTTCCGGGCACTTCCGAAAGCCTTCTCCATGCCCGAGCCGAAGGAGCTGATGTCCGCGTCGTCTACTCTCCGATGGACGCTGTCAAACTTGCGCAGACTCATCCGGATCGCCAGGTCGTCTTCTTTGCCGTCGGTTTTGAGACCACCGCCCCGGCCAATGCCCATGCCGTCCGGGTTGCTGCCCAGTTGGGATTAAAGAACTTTTCCATGCTCATGGCCCATGTGCTGGTTCCCCCGGCGATCCGGGCCATCCTTAGCGCCCCAGGAAACCGCGTCCAAGGATTCCTGGCTGCCGGGCATGTCTGTACCGTTATGGGCTACCGGGAATATGAGCCGATCGCCCAGGAATTTCATGTCCCGATCGTGGTCACCGGATTTGAACCTTTGGACCTGGTCCTGGGACTGGTCACCTGCATCCAGCTCCTCGAACAAGGCAAGGCCGAGGTC
>CAZBKV010000152.1:5700-6384 GCA_964492575.1 uncultured Verrucomicrobiota bacterium
AACCAATACAGCCGGTCGGTGCGTCCTGATGGAAATCTTCCGGCCCGACGAGAGATGGAGACAGTTTTCCAGATCGTGGACCGAAACTGGCGGGGAATCGGTCTTATCCCCCAAAGCGGGTTGGGACTACGGGAGGAATTCGCCCAATTTGATGCCGCCCGAAGGTTCCAAGGCCTCGCGCTTCCCCAGACCAACGAAGGAGAATGCCTGGCCGGGAAAGTGCTGCAGGGATTGATCAAACCGACCGATTGCCCTGCCTTCGGAACCCGCTGCACCCCGGAACATCCCCTCGGCGCCCCGATGGTTTCCAGCGAAGGGGCCTGCGCGGCTTACTACCGCTATCGCCTCCGAACCGCGAAAGGAAAGACCTCTCAGGTTTCGCCATCCTGAGGCTTGGATTTGGCTTAGCACCGGTCAAATAACTGCCCTCGAATGAAAAGAAATTTCGAAAAGAGAAGGGAAACTTTAGGTAGGACGCGCTGCGCCAGTTCCTCATTTTCCGACAGCAGGGCGATGAGCTGCGCCGGTTCCTCATTTTCCGGTAGGGTGCGTTGTCCCAACGCGCCGGAGATAAAGGGGATAAATTTCATGCGGCGGTTTGAGGACAAACCGCCCTACCTTTCAAATGGCATCCGAATGATCATAGGTGGTAGGGCGCGCTGTCCTCAGCGCGCCGAAGAAGAA
>CAZBKV010000153.1:0-5656 GCA_964492575.1 uncultured Verrucomicrobiota bacterium
GGGGAGGTTCGATCGGTTATCGGTAGTAAACGGGGTTGGAAGGGGCTGAATGGAGCCGACATGAGTAAACAGATTGGTTAATTCTTCTACCTGAGCGGGGGCCCCCTTCTGTGCTTCTGTCACAGAAAGGGAGGGCTGCAGTTCCATCGCGAGTCGTTGAGTGAGGGCTTTGGCTATGTTTCGGTCCTGAGAATTGGTCGAGGTTTCCAGAAAGACTTGGAGATTTTGGACGGCAGAGATGCGATCTCCGGTATAGAGAAGCTGGATGAGGGCACGATTCCAAAGCGCTGCGGGAAAACGAGGTTCTCGGCGTAGAGCGGCTTCCAGCATTTTCAGGGCACCTTCGTATTCCCCGCGATGGACCAGGCAGACCGCCAGGCTATTCAAAGCTTCGGC
Organism: uncultured Verrucomicrobiota bacterium; assembly: GCA_964492575.1. Taxonomy (GTDB): domain Bacteria; phylum Verrucomicrobiota; class Verrucomicrobiia; order Limisphaerales; family CAZBKV01; genus CAZBKV01. The sequence continues at coordinate 397 of CAZBKV010000153.1, forward strand.
TTGTTCGACGGGTGATTTTGTCAGTTGAACCGCTCGGACAAAGGCCTGTTCCGCTTCAGGATAACGACCGGCTCTATACAACGCCTCGCCGTACCGGATCCATCCGATGGCCCGATTCGGTTGGTAAACCACAAAGGCTTGGAGTTCCCGGATGGCTTCCTGCAGGCTGCCGTGTTGGAGATGGAGAACCCCACGATTATAATGGGCGAGGGTGACCTGATTGTTTTTTAAAACAGCGGTCTGATAAGCTTGGTCGGCCATTCCATATTGACCTAGCTGATGATAGGCTACGCCGATGTAGTTCCAAATTCGACCGCACACTGCGGCATTGGTTTCCCAAAGACGGGCTGCTCTGACTAAGAGGTCCACGGAAGGTTGCCACTTCCCTTCGCTCCACAACGTCAATCCTTTTTGTAGAGAGGTCCAAGCAGGGTCCTGAGGCCGCTTCCGGTACCCTAAGTAAAGCCCCAGGGCAATCAAAAGCGGCACACTAACCCACCACAAAATTCCTCCCCGACGGACAGGGCTGGATCCTTCCATCGACTCCGATCCCTGGACAGGATCGTCATTCCACTTTTTCGTGGTCGACATTCACTTCCTAGCTAACTATTCGAGGACAAGGGAGTCAAGGAGTCGCAGAGATGGGAACGAGGAACAACACCAAGTCACCCAGGGAAATTTCCCTTAGCGAACTGTGGAAGGTGCATTGGGAACGAAAGGCAGGGGGGGGTCTTTTCCTGATTCTTTTTGTGGTGGGGATCGTCGGCGGTTTGGCTAAGGCTTCTTGGCAACCGCAGACCATGGGGCTTCGGGGCTTGTTGAAGGAGGTGAGCCCAAAATCACGCGTCTTGATCGTTCAACATCCGGAGGCGGCCCCTGCTTTTGCTCCGGATTTGAGGGTTGTTCGCCAGATGATTGATGCAGGGATCCAGCGATGGGTGAGAACCAACAGCCTGCGAGGGGCGTGGGGTCGGCTGATTCATTCCAACGATGTGGTGGGGATTAAGGTCTATACCGAGCCGGGACCTTTTGCGGGAACTCGGCCGGCGGTGGTGGAAGCGGTAGTCCAGAGTCTTTTAGCGACGGGTATAAGTCCGAAACGGATTGTTATTTGGGATAAATATCGACGGGATCTGGTTCGGGTCGGGCTAGACAAACTGCAAAGCCGTTACGGCGTGGTGGTGGAAGGAGCGGTGGAGGCTGGTTTTGATCCGAAACATTTCTACGACAATCCGGTTCCCGGCACGTTGGTGTGGGGAGATCTGGAATTTCGTCCGGGCGAACTGATTCAAGGACGGCATTCTTACGTGACCCGGCTTCTTACGCATCGGATTACCCGAATCATCAATATCGCCCCGTTGTTGAACCACAATGGGATCGGCGTTTGCGGCTGTTTGTATAGTCTGGCTCTGGGGAGTGTAGACAATGTCATCCGGTTTACCAAAGATCCGGAACGATTGGCCGTAGCGGTCCCGGAGATCTATGCTCGGCCGGAAATCCATGACAAGGTGGCCCTCCATATTGTGGACGCGTTGATCGGCCAGTACTACGGAGAGGATACCGGCCTGATGCACTATGCGGCTGTACTAAATCAGATTCGATTTAGTACCGATCCGGTCGCTCTGGACCTCCTTTCGGTTCAAGAACTGGAAGCCTTACGGAAAAAATACGGCCAAGCCCCACTTCATCCCAGCCTAGAACTCTATCACAACGCTGCCATTCTGGAGCTAGGCGAGGATGATCTACGCCAAGCTGAAATCGAATGGTTGAATCTTCCGGCAAAGAAAAAGGCTCACTCTTCCACTCAAGCGACATCCGGTCAGGAAGGTGAGCCTCGTTTGTAGAGTGTCCTCTTTTAGAAAGCAGAAGGTTTACTGCGTTTGGATCTTCTGGTTCGGGTAAAACCGATGGAGGTGTTCCAGGGCGATCGTGCGGAGTCGTTCATACACGGCCGGATATCGATCTTTTACATCCGTGGTTTCCAATGGATCGTTCTTTAAGTCGTACAAAGTCCAATCAATGCGACGGGTAACATATTTGCCCGGTTTGCCGTCTTTGCCGGGAGTGGCTAGATGGCGATACGGATGCGGCAAGTGGAGCTTCCAACGACCATCCCCACTTAACACCGCTTCAAACCTTCGGCCAGTGGAAAGAGGATAATAAGTATGGGGATTCTGAGCCTTGGGCTTTCCGGTGATCCAATCCCACACGTCACGACCATCGATCGGATAATCCTTCGGCAAGGGAGCCCCGACCAGATGGGCTAAGGTAGGCAGAAGATCTAGGGTGCTGAACGCTCGATCGCTCCAAGCACCCGGTTGGAAGGCCTTCGGATAACGAATAATACAGGCATTTCGAACGCCTCCGTCGAAGCTGGTTCCTTTCCCCTCTCGGAATGGGGTCTTTCCGGCATGATTGCCGTAAACCAACCAAGGACCGTTGTCCGAGCAGATCCAGATCACGATCGTGTTGTCTAAAACCTTGGTTTCCCGTAACGCGCGCATGATTTCGCCCACAGACCAATCTAGCTCCATCATCACATCCCCATACAACCCGACTCCGGAAATCCCACGGAACCGATCGCTGCAGTAGATGGGGACATGGGGCATCGTATGCGGTACGTAGAGGAAGAACGGTTTCTTACCGGCCCAACGGTGAATGAACTGGACGGCGTGCTCCGTGTACCAACGAGTCAGCATCTTCTGATCATCCGGGGTGAGGTTGTCGATGACCACTCGTCCGTTGTCCCAGAAATGCAACGGCCATTTCCAACGCTTGGATCGGTAATTCCACATGTCGTTGGAGTACATCAGCCCACACCATTCATCGAATCCCCGGGCCGGAGGACGGGTATCGGGCTGGTCTCCGATATGCCATTTTCCGTAGACGGCCGTCCGGTAACCTCGCTGTTTTAAGATTTGGCCAATCGTACGATATTTTGGGTCCAGACCCCGAGCGCGGGGAGGATGGGCTCCAAAGACTCGAGTTCGTCCTGGGAAACACCCACTCAACAAAGCGGCCCGAGAGGCCGAACAGACCGCCTGAGGAACATAAAGATGCGTAAAACAGGTGCCTTCCTGAGCGAGTCGGGCAACGTTGGGTGTCGGATAGGGTGGATTTCCGAATGGATGGAAGTCGGCGTACCCGCCATCGTCCAGGAAGATCAGCACGATATTGGGAAGGGAATCCTTTGTGCCGGATGTCGCTGCCAAAGCCGATGCGGTCAGTGCAGAAATCCCGCATGCCGCAACGCCAGCAAGGACCCAGGATGTGAATTTGCGTTTCATGCCTCTATTCAATCTGTTTTCTCCCCGAAGGACAAGTCCGGTTTTGTAAGATTGTTCTGCAAGACTGAAAAAGGACAGGTTACGAAGAAGGAGGTGGAGCCGGCTGAGAAGAGCGTGAGGGTGCATGGGAGGGCGAACGAAAAAGTCGTGCCATACGTAACGTGTGATTGGACACGATCAAAGCTCCGGTTAAGAGCAAGGCCCCTAAAAAGATCGGGGCTCCCGGCATTTCCCACGGTGCATAAGCCCCAATAAACACTCCGTACAGCCACGTTGCAACCGGCGGGGCCAGTACCCCCGCCAGGCTGATCAGGCTTGAAAGGGCTCCCTGGACCGCCCCCTGTCGATTCGGCGGGGTATGTCGCGAAATCAGACTTTGAGCTGCAGGTGAGGTAATCCCGGCCAGACTGCCTACGATAATCAGTGGGTAAATCATCCATCCTTGCGGTGCCAGCCCATATCCTAGATAGGTGAAAATGCCGATGAGTAAGCCCCAGTGAATGGCCCGAGCCTCACCTAACCAAGGGACCACCCAGCGGACCAGCCCACCCTTGACCACCATGGCCATAATTCCTACTAAGGCCAGTGACATCCCGATCTCTCGAACCGACCAGCCATACCGGTAATCCGCATACAATACCCACACGCTATTGAGAGACATCTGCCCCAGGTAAGATAAAAAGAAGGCAAGTCCCAGTCCTTGAACCACAGGATGGCACCGTAAGGTGGCAAAGACTCGGAACGGATTGGCTTGAACGAGGCGGAAGTTCCTTCGTCGTTCCTGCGGGAGCGACTCCGGCATGATCCATAACCCATACAGCCAATTCAAAAACGTCAGTCCCGCAGCCGTAACGAACGGCAAGCGCAAATGGTAATGCCCCAATACCCCACCCAATGCCGGGCCAATAACAAAGCCTAACCCGAACATCGCCCCCATCAACCCATAGGCTTGAGCCCGTCGTGTCGTAGGGGTCACATCTGCCACATACGCACTGGCTGCCGCGATGCTGGCTCCGGAAATTCCGGAAATCGCCCGTCCAAGAAAGAACCACCCCACACTCGGAGCTAACGCCAATAAAAGATAGTCCACAGCCGAACCCAACAGGGCCGACAAAATGACCGGACGCCGACCGAACCGATCCGATAAATACCCCAGCAACGGCGAAAACCCAAACTGCATCAACGAATACAATCCCAGCAGCAAGCCATAGAGTCGGGAGGCCTTCCCGACATCGCCTCCCACCAACTCCTCAATCAATTTCGGCAACGTAGGGATGACCAAGCCAAACCCGAAAACATCCAAAAAAATGACAATCAAAACGAACCCCAGCCCAGCATGGAGCCGCCCGCCGGGATGTGTGGTCTCAGGGGATGGTTGCTCCCTCCTTTGTCCCATGATCAGATCCCCGTAGAACAAGCATATCCCACACCCTGCCGGTTCGGAACCATCCCTTCACCAGCGTGAAAATTCTAGGATCGACTTCTTCTCCTTCTTCAGTTACCTTTTCTTTTCAAACAACACAATGGCAGGAAAAAAGAAATCAACCCAATCCCACACCGTCTTAAAGTCATGGTGGATCGGTTGTTGTGGATTTCCTCTGGCGCGGAAGGAATATTTCCGGCGTTTCCGCACCGTGGAGGTCCAGCAGACGTTCTATCAACCTCCTGAACCCAAAACCCTGGAGCGATGGCGGGCAGAGGCTCCGCCGGACTTTGCCTTTACGATCAAAGCCTGGCAGGTCATTACCCATGCCGCCAACAGTCCGACCTACCGCCGCCTTCGGAAACTTCCCGACCCAGGAAAACCAGAAGAATGCGGTGGGTTTCGATTGACTCCCACGGTTCGAGCGGCCTGGGAGGTGACCCTGCAAGCCGCCGCGATCCTTCAGGCCCGGGTCATCGTCTTTCAATGTCCGGCCGCCTTCCGGCCGACGGAAGAAAATGCTCAGCATCTGATCGACTTTATCCAATTC
>CAZBKV010000153.1:5666-6068 GCA_964492575.1 uncultured Verrucomicrobiota bacterium
CTGGGAACCCCGTGGAAACTGGCCGGAGGAACAGATCCGATCCCTTTGTCAGACTTGCGGGCTGATTCATGCAGTGGATCCGTTTCAGTCTCTGCCGGTAACGCCGCCGCCGGCCTATTTCCGTCTTCATGGCATGCCGGCCTACAGTCATCAATATACGGACGAGGAACTCCGGCAGATCGGCGCTTGGCTTCAGGAATTCCGTTCCGGCTGGTGCCTCTTTAACAATCGGACGATGGCCGAGGACGCCCAACGCCTTCTCCAATGGCTAGCAAGCACATCCGAGAAATCCTGAGCTAGGAAAATGACCATCAGAAGATCGATGGAAAAGAAAGCCGAGGAAGTATCCGGATCGACCAAGCCGGTTTGCGGACAATTCCTTGGCGTAATAGAGACGGAGAT
>CAZBKV010000153.1:6078-6363 GCA_964492575.1 uncultured Verrucomicrobiota bacterium
CTCCAATGGCTAGCTGGCATATCCGAGAAACCCTGAGCTAGAGCACATCCGAAAAATCGGCTGAGCAGTTTGAATGGAAGACTTTCTAAGGAGAGAAAATGTTGGATCGAAGAGCGTGACCGCGACGGGTTGGGGGAGAAAGGAAGGAATTTCTTGCGGCGGCCTGGGGACAGGCCGCCCTACCAGCCCTGGGTATTCGAAAGGGAATTGAGAGGTAGGGCGCGCTGTCCTCAGCGCGCCGGGGGAAAAAGGGAAAATGAATTTCATACAGCGACTTGAGGACAA
>CAZBKV010000154.1:0-4634 GCA_964492575.1 uncultured Verrucomicrobiota bacterium
GTTGGCTGCAGCGTGAGGTTGGGGTTGGGGAGGATCCGGTTTGGTTTTTTCCGTCACGGATATTACGGCGGAAGAACTTGGCCGAGGCAATTCTTCTGACCCGGTGGTTACGGCCGGGGGGATGGTTAGTTGTCTCAGGGACGCCGAGCTCGATGGACGAGACTCCTTATGCCTCGACGCTGGAGGCTTTGGCTCGGGAGCTGGGATGGAAGGTGCGGATGGGAGTGCTGGCACGTTCGCATTCGGTGCCGCCATCGATTCCGGAATTAATTGCGGCCAGCGAGGCGGTGTTGTTGACGTCGATTCAGGAGGGGTTCGGGCTGGCGTATTTGGAGCCGGTCCGGTTGGGTCGACCGCTTTTGGCGCGGCGGTTGCCGAATGTCGTGCCGGATCTGGAACGGTTTGGGCTGCGGTTTCCGTGTTTGTATGAGGATCTTTGGATCCCGCCGTCTTTGTTTGACTGGGATGCGGAGCGGCTTCGGCAACGGACGTTCTATCAATTATGGAAAAAACAGATGCCGCAGCGGTGTCGGGCTTGGTGTGGGAAACCTCCGGTCTTGGAAAGTCGATGGCCAACGCCGGTTCCGTTCAGTCGGTTGACCCTTACGGGGCAGATCGAAGTCTTGCGGGTGGATCCGGAGCGATCGTTCCGAGAGGCCTTGCCGTTGAATCCGTGGTTGGCAGAGTGGAAGGACCGCGCTGAGAGTGGGAGGTTGCCTACTGCTTCGTGGCCGGAGGGTACGGATCGATGGCTGAGCGGGCCGGCTTATGCCGAACGGTTCCGGGAGGCGTTGGAACGGATTCGGACGTGTTCGGAGGGCTGCAGTCCAGAGGTCGCTGTTCAACTGTTGGAATGTTTTATCCAGGATCGGTTGCAGGGGCGGAATATTTATCCTTTGTTGTGGGCTAAGCAGACGTAAGGAGTAGTGGGAGAGATGATTCGATTACGGGCGATTATTTTTGATGTGTACCAGACGATTTTGGAGGTCAGTCCGCCGGAGGTAGAACCGGAGGAAGGATGGCGTCGGCTGTGGCAAAGGCATTTTCGAAGCGGTCCACCGTTTTCTTTTGCTGAATTTCAAGATCGGGCTCGGCAAAGGATTGCTGAGGAGCACGAGGAAGCAAGGGCCTTTGGGATTGCGTATCCGGAAATTTACTGGCCGGAGGTGGTGGCCTCCATCCTACCCGATTCGGTAGGGGCCTTGGACGTGGAGCAGCGGGCGGTTTTTCTGGATGATTTAGCCCAGGTGGAACGGTCGGTGCGTTTAATGCCGGGGGCGGAGGCGGTTCTTACGGAACTGGTTCGACGTCCGGTTCGGCTTGGGATTGCGTCTAATTCTCAGCCTTATACGATTCGGGAGCTTCAACGGCATTTGCCGGTAGGATGCCCCCTCTCGCGACTCAATACGCCTTATTCGTTTTGGTCGTATCGAAATGGATTTAGTAAGCCGGATCCTCATGTCTTCCGTTTGATTGGTGCCCGGCTTCGCGCCGAAGGGGTTCGCCCGGCGGAGATTCTTATGGTCGGGGACCGGTTGGACAACGATGTGGAACCGGCTCGACGTCAGGGTTGGCGCACTTGGCATCTGAGCTCGAGCGAAAAAGAAGGCCCTCCAGGATCCTGGGCCGGTCCCTGGGAGGCTTTGTATGCGCGATTGTTTCAGTCTCCTGAGGTAGAGGTCGGTGGATAGGAGTCGGATGGTTTCTCAAGGAGAGATTTTCTTCAACGCACCGTCTAATACGAGCACCTCTCCGGGTTGGGTATCAAATTCGGCCCTTTGATTGCGGTAACGCACACGGCAACGACGCCCGGCCAGGGAACGGATTCGGGCTTGCTGAAGCTGGCCGTTCTTCCAGGTCATTTCTACTTCGAATCCGCCACGGGCGCGTAGGCCTTTGACATGACCGTTGGGCCAGGCATGAGGCAAGGCTGGTAGGAGATCGAGGAATCCTCGGTGGCTTTGGAGGAGCATTTCGGCGATTCCGGCGCAACCGCCGAAGTTCCCATCGATCTGAAACGGTGGGTGAGCATCAAAGAGGTTGGGATAAGTGGACCGGGAAAGGAGCTCGAGAAGGAGCCGGTAAGCATGATCACCGTCGAGAAGTCGGGCCCAAAGGTTGATTTTCCATGCCTTGCTCCAACCGGTTCCGCCGTCTCCGCGGAAGACCAACGAGATGCGAGCTGCGCGGAAGAGTTTATGGGTCTCAGGAGTAATTTCCCAACCTGGATAAAGGGCCCAGAGATGGGAGACATGGCGATGATGGTCCAAGGGGTTATCTACATCTTCCAGCCATTCCTGGAGCTGGCCACAGCGGCCGACTTGATTCGGCGCAATCCGTTTTGCGGTTTGGCGGAGCCGTTGGGCAAAGTCGGCGTCTACTCCAAGCACATCCGCGGCCTGTGCGGTGATACGGAACAAGGAACGGATGATTTGGTGATCCATCGTAGGTCCGGCTACAAGTCCACCGTGTTCAGGGGAATTGGAGGGGGTGCTGATCAACCAGCCGGTTTTGGGATCGGGGACTAAGAAGTCGAGGAAGAAGAGGCAAGCGCTTTTGAGGATAGGATACGCGCGGTGGCGCAGGAACGTCTTGTCTTGGGTAAAGAGGTAATGCTCCCATAAGTGATGGCAGAGCCAGGCACCTCCAGTAACCCAAATCCCGTGGTTGGAGTTGTTGATTGGGGCCGTGCCACGCCACAGGTCGGTGTTATGATGAAGGACCCAGCCGCGGCAGTTGTAATGGACTTGGGCGGTGCGGCTGCCGGTTTGGGCCACATCAGCGATCAAATCGAAGAGGGGTTCGTGGCATTCGGAAAGGTTACAGACTTCGGCCGGCCAGTAGTTCATCTCGGTGTTGATATTCACGGTCCATTTGCTTTCCCACGGAGGTCGGAGTTTTTCATTCCAGATCCCTTGCAAGTTGGCAGGTTGGGTGCCTGGGCGAGAGCTGGCGATGAGGAGATAACGGCCGAATTGGAAGTAGAGGACACAGAGGGCTGGATCGTATCGATCAGCCGCCTTCCGAATCCGGACATCGGTCGGATCCGCCGCCGCAGGTGTCGTCCCTAGGTCGAGTTTCACCCGTCGGAACAGGGCCTGGTAATCCTGGATATGGCGTTGGCGGAGTTGCTCCCAGCTTTTATGGAGGATGGAGGCCATATAGTGGTCGCATCGAGCGGCCGGATCGGCAGAGATATCATGATAGTTTTTGAAATTTGTGGCCCCGATGAGGAGGAGTTGGACCTCGTCGGCGTTTTGGACCTGGATTCGGTCCGGAAGTTGTTTCCATTGACCCCCGTGGACTCGAACGATCAGGCGGCCTTCGAATCGGATTCCACCTTCTTCGACCTGTCCGATCAGTCGAAGGATTCCGGGACGGAGGGTTTCCACATGAGCATTTTTGTGTGGGCTGGTTAAGGAGACCGTACAATTCAAGCCGCCGCCGGGGTGACTGGTCCATCGGAAAGCAAGAACTTGATCAGGGTAACTGGCAAAGGCCTCTTCTTCAATTTGATGGCCGCTGCGGCGGTATCGAATTCGAACGATGGCCTGGTTTAAATCCAGTTCCCGGGAATAGTCGGTGATCGGATCCGTTCCGTCGGCAAACTCGATCCAAAGATCCCCAAACGGTTGATAGGCTTTTTGCCGAAGGGGGATGCTCATGAAATGCTCCATCGCGAGTCGCTCGGCCTCCCGTTGTTTGCCTTCCCAGAGGAGTTTGCGGAGGATCGGCAAGTACTTTGCGGCGCCGGGATGGGTGTAGTCATGGGGCTTGCCGGTCCAGATGGTATCTTCGTTGAACTGGATGCGTTCTCGGTCGTAACGACCAAAGACCATGGCCCCAAGCCGGCCGTTTCCGATAGGAAGGGCCTCGACCCATTTTTCGGCAGGATGGGTGTACCAGAGTTTGAGAGGCTGAGCCCCCTGGGAGGCAGACAGGACAAATCCCTTGCCTGCAAAGAGGATAGCGAATCCAACTCCTACAACGATGGGTGGGAGCCTTCGGGTGACCGTTCTCCAGAGCCAAACTGGAAGAGCCACCTGTCTGGCTTGGTTGCCGAAAGATCGTTTTGCGACAGTCATAGAATCTATTTTTTGGAAATCAGGATTGAAGGAAAGTCGGAATTAGCCACGCAGCTCTCCATGCTCATACTGAATATTGCCATCTATTAATCCGGGCAAGAAAGAGGTAAGAAGGCTGAGAAGGTTAGAGTTTACCGAAAAATCCACCGTCTCACAACGGTAGCCCATCGCCTTCGAAAGTTCTAAGGAAAAAACGCCTACCGTGTCGCTAGAGCTTGTCTGAAAAAGGTATCGGTCAATTTTTTCTATCTCGGCGCGCTGAGGACAACGCGCCTACTTTTCCCTTCCCTTTCAAATGTCCATAGGCAGGTAGGGCGGCCTGTCCCAGGCCGCCGCAAGAAAATTTTATCTTTACGGCGCGTTGAGGACAACGCGTCCCTACCACAACATGGCTTTCGGATGCCAAGAAAGGGTAGGGCGGTTTGTCTCAAACCGCCGTATGGAATTCATTTTTTCCTTTTCCCGGGCACGTTGAGGACAACGCGCTCTACCGCAACATGGCTTTCGAATGCCAAGGAAAGGTAGGGCGGCTTGTCCTCAAGCTGCCGC
>CAZBKV010000154.1:4644-6344 GCA_964492575.1 uncultured Verrucomicrobiota bacterium
CTTTTCCTCTATCCTCCCATCCGCTGCGATCCTGCTTTTCATCCAATAGTTTCTCTCCTCAAAAGGCTTCCCTTCAAACGACCCAGCCGATTTTTCGGATGAGCTCTATCAACTGCCAAAACACTTAGGCAGCTGGTTGGAGTCTCTCCGGTTCGGAGGAATCGATGCGAAGGAAATTCTTCAATAGAGCATGGCCATGCTCGGTCAGAATACTCTCTGGATGAAACTGCACTCCAAAGATCGGCCATTCTCGATGTCGAATCCCCATGATCTCCCCTTCCTCCGTTTCCGCCGTAATTTCCAAGCAGTCCGGAAGGGTCTCTCGGACGACGACCAAGGAATGATAACGAATCGCAAGAAACGGATTGGGGATCCCGGCAAAAAGGTCTCGTCCATTGTGGTGAATCAAGGAGGTCTTTCCATGCATTAGGCGCCAGTTTCGATCAATCCGTGCTCCGAACACGTATCCGATGCATTGATGCCCCAAACAGACACCGAGGATCGGTAGTCGACCGGCAAAGTGGCGGATTACTTCATTCGAGATCCCGGCTTCGCGAGGAGTACAGGGACCGGGTGAAATGAGGATACGATCCGGTTTCAACGATTCGATTTCTTCGATCGTTGTTTGATCGTTTCGTCGAACTACCAACTCCGCACCCAGTTCCCCCAGGTACTGGACTAGGTTGTAGGTAAACGAGTCGTAATTGTCGATGACCAGAACCATCGTTTCGCTGTTTCAAGCTTATCGTTTTTGGCACAAAAAGCGAGTCCCGGTTTTGCTTTCTTCGTGGTTTTGTAATCCGGTGTTTTCCTTTTCTTGGCATGGGCAACAAATTGCTCTGAGGAAGGAAAGGAGAGCCGAAGCAAAAGAAAGGGTAAGACCTTGCTTTCTTTGCCTATCTTCTTGGGAAACATTTGAGAACGGAAAGGGGATAGATGCTAACAGAATGATTGGGCAGAATAGGGGGTGTTGTGGGAAGCGGAACCAACATCGTGGACATTGCGGCAGTGGTTATTTGTCTGACGGCGGCCTGTAGTTACATCAACTATCGCTGGCTCCGTCTGCCTCAGGTCGTCGGGATTATGCTCTTGGCGTTGTTGCTTTCTGTAAGTGTGGCAGGGCTGGGGATAGTCATGCCTTCGATCCGCGGGGCGTTTCAGAATTGGGTGGGGCAGATTGAATTTGATCGGACCCTGATGCATGGGATGTTAAGTTTTCTGCTGTTTGCCGGAGCGTTACGGGTGAATCTTGAGGATTTGCTGTCTCGAAAGTATACGATTGGGTTCCTGGCGACCTTTGGGGTAATGCTTTCGACGGTTTTGGTGGGAAGCGGGATGTATTTTGTAGCCCGTTGGTTGGAGTTAGGGCTTTCGTATAAAAGCTGTTTGTTGTTTGGGGCGTTAATTTCGCCGACGGATCCGATTGCGGTGTTGGGATTGCTTCGAAGTGTAGGGGCGCCGAAGAGCCTGGAGATCAAGATTACCGGGGAATCGTTGTTTAATGATGGGGTAGGGGTGGTGGTATTTCTGATTCTATTGGAGGCGGTCACCGGGGAGAAGCCATTGGCCTTGACTCATGCAGGATGGTTGTTTGTGGAAGAGGCGCTGGGTGGAGTGGCCTTTGGTTGGCTGGTAGGATGGCTGGCTTACCGAGCCCTGCGAAGTGTGGATCATTATCCAGTCGAAGCGTTAATTACACT
>CAZBKV010000155.1:0-6255 GCA_964492575.1 uncultured Verrucomicrobiota bacterium
TCTCGCCCTTCTCTCCCAATGCTTTTCCCCATTTCCTAGGGGGGTAAAGTCCGTTGAAAGGTAGGGCGCGCTGTCCTCAGCGCGCCGGGGAAAAGGAGAAATGAAATTTCATGTGGCGGTTTGAGGACAAACCGCCCTACCTTTCCATGGCACCCGAAAGCTTACGTTGTGGTAGGGTGCGTTGTCTCAACGCGCCGTAAAAATGAAACACAAGATTTCCTTGCAGCGACTTGAGGACAAGCCGCCCTACCTGTCCCCTTGGCATTCGAAAAGAAACTGAAAGGTAGGGCGCGCTGTCCCCAGCGCGCCGGGATAGGAAATTGATGGATACTTTTTCCTTTTTCAGATAAGCTCCATGCTCCCCGATTTCCAAGCTTGCTTGTTGTTTTCCTAACCTCCATCCGGCAGGTGGCTAAGGGCGGGATTCATTGCAGCCGACCGAGACACTGTAAGATCTGGACTCGCACCCGATCGGCCACCGTCCGATCCTTCGGATCCCGCCAGAGAATCCGATCCGCTCCCGGAGCTTCCATCACCTGCCGCGGTCCCTCGCGCAACAACCTCTCTGCCTCCTGAACCGCCGGGCCGTTCTTACCCTGTGCCCTGGCCCGAGCCAACGCCTTCTCCAGCATCACAAAGTACTCATAATCCTCCACACTCTCCCGAATCGCTTCCATATGTTTGCCGGGGACCACTGTCTTCGGGCTCAAGAACAACGGCGTGTAAGGCCCATGCCGAGCAAGATATTCATTCCACGATGAAGCCCCTCCATTATCTCCAAATGCCCAGAAGAACGTGCCCTTCGCCCCGATCAGCCGGCAATGCCAAGCCTGCAAGCGATAGTAAGAGTAGGGATCCAAGACCTTCGCCGGTCCGGAACAAGAGTAAAAATGGAGCGTCCGCCCTTTCCGTTGCTGTTCCAAAAAGACCTCGCGGTAGGCCTTATTCGCCCGGAGCCAGGAAACCCGATTCGGGCACAACACATCGCAGACTTCCCACAACGCCTTCGGAGCATGGGCCGGATCCCGATAAATCGGATCCTCCCAGATCACAATCTCCGGTACGGCTCGATGAATCGCCCGAGCCCAGGCAATGATCGGCTCTACATCCACACCTTCCCGAGGCTCATCGATCAACAGTAACCCCAATTGACTTGGCGCAATTCCTTTTGACCGAAGATGCTCAACCCACGCCCGAATCCATCGACCTACCCATCGGTCAAACTCCGGGGTCCCCATCGACACGTTGCCAAATTGCTTCAACATCCAATCCCTACTCCCTTGAATCGCCAGGAAAATCATGTACATCTTGGCGTCCGGCCACTGCGCCAACCAGTCATCCAACCGCCGGGTATCCAGTCGAATCGTGCCGTTCGTCTCGACCGTAAAGGTCCGCAACACGGTCCCCTGCGCCCACGGGGCATTCACAAAATGATTCCGTAAATGCTGAACAAACTCCTTCCGGTTCTGTTTCGTCACCCCGTAGGACCCCGGACCATCCGTATAACTCCATCCGCCCAGAAGAAGCGTCGTCTTCTTCGGAAATTGCCACGGCCATACCACCAGCCGAACCAGTACCTCTTTCCTACCTAGCCCCCCATCGCCTTCGATCACCAGCTTGCCGCGATATTCCCCGGGCGACAAATGCGTCACATGAAACGTCAACCAGATCTGTTGGACCAATCCCGGTATGACCATCGTACCCCATCCCTTTGAATCCGCCGGCATAGGCAACAGCGCCGCCGCTACCGGTTGCCCGACCGAAGTATCTGTCCAGACCACTCTGTAAGCCTTCACATACGAAGGAGTCATCCCACCCGGCAGCCCTTCAAACCAAAACCGCACCTTCCTGATCCCAGGCTCTGCAACAGCAATGTTGACCGCCGCAGCCCGATACTCCCCACGCAGAACATGCACCTCCATCTGGGTCGCTCCCTTCTTTGGAGGAAGACCAATGTAAGGAACCGGATCCCACGGACAAGGTACCCACACCTTCCATTTCTTCACACCAGCCTGTTGCCAAACCTCACGCTGGATCTCCGTAAATAATGTCCTGTATTGAGATGAAAACGGTAGAACCGCAGCAAACTGATCCAGCCGCTGAATCGATGGTACCGCCTTTGCCTCTTTCCACCGATTCACTTTCTCAAGAAGCAACGAACGTTTCGTCCCGGGCATGGAAACCCGACGGATCAAGGCCTCCATCGCCTGCGCATCTGTCTTTTGCCGCCGTGCAACGCAAAACTCAATCCGCGCCGCAGCCGCCGCCTGCTCGGCTGTCATCGGTCTCCCTAAAGAAATCGACTCTCTCAGCAAACTTTCCGGCCCGCGATATACCTCCACCTCATCCGTAAACAAAAAACCGGCCCCCGGCTGCGGTACTAAGACGAACTGAACATACCGTCCCCGCGTCGCCAACGCATGGGTCTCCAGCTTCCGAATCGCATACCCCTCCGGCCACGGCCCGTGGACCTCCTGATCCAATCGCACCAAATCGCCCACCTCATAAAACTTCCGGCCATCCTCGCTCACCAAAATCTTTACCGCCAATGGCCAACGGACTCCGGCCGTTCCCGCCGCCGTCGTCAAAGCCACTCCACCGATCGGTTCTATCTGTCCCAAATCCACCGTCACCGTAGCAAACGGGACCCTCGTCCACCCCACCGTGCCTTTCTGCGTCCAGAAATACGCCCTGGTTGTCTTCCCATCCGTGAGCTGAACCCGATCCCCAGGATCCGTACAATACCGGTAGTTCGGCTTTGGATTTAAACGATACGGCTTGCCCAACGCCAGATTCTCAGCCTTAGTCCCCTTCGACGCCGCTAACCCAAAACCGCTACCAATAAACCAGAAACCGATTACCAGCCAACCAATCCAATTCCGCCTCGCCTTACACATATCTTCTTCTCCTCTCTTCCTTTGGGCTAAGATTCAACTAACCTTCCAAGATATTTCCCCTGACACGCAAGCTTTTTAAGAAACCATACCGTGGATCACGATTGTGTACGTCAGGCCCAATTGCTATCCTTCAAAAAATGCAGGGAGTAAAAACAAACTATCGTTACCCTGTCTATTTTTAAACCTAAAATAGGAGGAAACGCTATGAACAGGCAACGATCCGGACAAAACCAAATCCCAAACACCTCTTCCCACTGGCAGAGATTCCTTCTCACCATGGCCATCGCTGGCGGTATAAGCCTAATCGCCTTTTCCCTCCACACCCACGCGGCCGCTCGCCGAAACGTCATCCTCATCCTCAGCGACGATCATCGCTATGACTTTATGAGCTTCCTGCCCCAGGCCCCTTCCTTCCTCGAGACTCCGAACCTGGACCGCATGGCACGAGAAGGGGCCTACCTCCAAAACGCCTTTGTCACCACCTCCCTTTGCTCTCCTAGCCGCGCCTCGATCCTCACCGGCCAATACATGCATCGCCACCATGTCGTCGACAATCAACGTCCCGTTCCTCCCGGCACCCATTTCTTCCCACAAGACCTCCAAAAAGCCGGCTACACCACCGCCTTCATCGGCAAATGGCATATGGGACACGAAAAAGACGATCCTCGCCCCGGATTCGATTACTGGGCCAGTTTCCGCGGCCAAGGTGTCTATTTTGACCCCATCCTCAACATCAACGGAACTCGCAAACGGTTCCACGGCTATACCACCGACATCCTCACCGACCTGGCCATCCAATGGCTGGACAAAGGCCGGGATAAATCCCGTCCCTTCTTCCTCTACCTCTCCCACAAATCCGTTCATTACCCCTTTACCCCCGCCCCACGGAACCTCGGCCGGTACCACGGCAAACCCATCCGCTATCCCGAAACCATGGCCAACACCGAACGTAACTACCAAACCCAACCCCATTGGGTCCGTGAACGCCGCTTCAGTATCCACGGTATTGACCATATGCAGACCGGTCCCTTCGACAATGATCCCGTACCGGATTTTGACGATCTATACTGGCGATATTGCGAAAATGTCTATGGGCTGGATGAAAACATCGGTCGGCTCCTGGATTACCTAGATCGAACCGGGCTAAGCCGAAACACCGTCGTCATCTATCTCTCCGACAACGGCTTCGAACTGGGCGAACACGGCTTTTACGACAAACGCGATGCCTTTGAACAATCGATCCGGGTTCCCATGCTGGTCTACGCTCCAGGGCTGGTCCGTCCCGGCCTCCGAATCCCCCAAATGATCCTCAACATCGACATCGCTCCCACCATCCTCGACATCTGTGGAGTCAAACCCAAACCCGGGAGCATGGACGGCCAATCGTTCCTTCCTCTACTCCTCGGCAAAAAGATTCCCTGGCGGGATCATTTCATCTACGAGTATTACTGGGAATGGAACTTTCCGGCCACCCCGACCATGTTCGCGATCCGCACCGAACGGTATAAGTATGTCTACTACTACGGCATCTGGGATTGGAACAGCTTCTATGACCTAAAAACCGATCCCCTCGAACGCCACAACCTGATTAACGTCCCTGCGTATCAGGATCTGATCCAAAAACTCAAAAACCAACTCTTCCAAGAACTCGAAGCCTCCGGAGGCCTAACCATTACGATCCGTCCTCCGAAAGGCCAACGCCTCGACCAACGAAAAATTCATTAACCCTTCTCTCTTCCTATCTTTGACCTCCTTTTCATCCCCCTTTAAGGGGTTTTTTATGGCATTCATCCCCAGCAGAGACTCCAAGAAGAGAAAATAAAGCTTGCTTGCTTCCATACAAAGAAGGGGCGTCTTTCTTCCAAACCGTAAGAGAGAATCATGAGTAATCGCTGCAAAAGGCATTCGCTTTTGCAAACGATCTGGGTGCTGCCGTTACGGCTCCAGTCAGCCGTTCAAATGTCCAGTGGTAAAGGAAGACCTCAAGATTTACTAGCCGGGCGCTGTTAAGATTTCTCTGCGACCGTACTGCTTATCTTTCCCCATCTTCCTTCTTTCGCTGTTGAATCGAGGGATAAGGTCGGCCAGGGATTAACCGCTGTCCATCCGAAAACCCTTCCGGTCGGCCGGCCAGTTCCTGAATCATAACCCTCCGCCAATACCGCAACACGTCCTGGTAAGCCGGGTCCTGAGCCAGGTCATGTTCCTCCCTCGGATCTCGATCCAAATCAAACAACTGCTCCCTTCCATTCCACGGCCGCCAGATGTACTTAAAATGCCCGTCTGTTAAGGCCTGGAACGCCTGTTGTTTGCTATAACATGGGGCATGTTCCATGTGCAGATAAGAACGAACCTGCATGATCTCCCCGCGCAACAATGGGACCAAACTGACACCATCGATCTTTGGAATGGGTGCCCCTGCCAATTCCAATAAAGTCGGCATAATATCCTCCAACGCGACGGGCTGATAGGACCGAAGCCCTCGTTGAAATTCCAACTTTGGAGATCCAGCAATCAAAAATGGAATATTCGCCGAACCCTCATACGGCTCACATTTTCGGAAATACCCATGATCTCCCAACATCTCCCCATGATCCGAAGTAAAAACGATGAGCCAGGGACGTCCCGCCGCCTCGCTCCGCTTCTTGAACTCCTTAATTAGCGGTCCAATCGCTTCGTCAATCTGATCAATCAACCCATAATACCCTGCCTGGGCCTGACGAAGGGCTTCTCCTTCCAACAAGACCCGATGTCCAGTCCGATCCCCTTTGGGGGAAAGAGCCGCCCAGTTCACCCAATCCCCATGGGCCGGTTTGGGCAGCGGTCGATGGAGACAGGCTTCAAAAAATCGCTTGGGAGGAAACAGCGGAGGATGGGGAGCATAAAACGAAGTAAGTAAAAACAACGGCTGATCCTTTGGTGTCTTCTGTACAATCTTTCTCGATTGCTGAACAATCCAACTTGTAGGATGCCATGCCTCCGGCAGAGGCCACGGTTTGGCCTGCCAGAAATTAAACGTAAGCCCCATCTTTTTTACGAGGGCTCGGATCCCTCCGGCCTGCGGCGCAACCCGTCGGAGAAACTGATCGTAGTCGTCGTTGCTGATATGAGTAGATCCTAAAATTCGGACCTGGAAACCGTAGGAAGTCTTGTACGGAGTCTGATGCATATACCGTCCCACTAAAACCGTTCGATAACCTGCCTTGGCCAGTAATTCCGGAAAAGTGGGCTCCGTAATCGGCTTCGCGCGATAGCCCACAACACCGCTCGTCTGCGGGAAAAGACCGGTCAAAAAAGCCCGGCGCGCCGGGATGCAGGAAGGGATCGTCGTATAAGCCCGTCGGAACAAGGCCCCTTC
>CAZBKV010000156.1:0-6207 GCA_964492575.1 uncultured Verrucomicrobiota bacterium
GTATCCGCCATACCCACCGGCTCCAGAAGCCAACATCGCAGAACTACTCCCGGTTCCCTTGCGAGTCAGTTTCAAATAATCAATGTGAAAAGTTTCTGTCTTTTTCGAATGAACCCGGATCAACCCTCCCTTGTCTTCCCACCAGTAATCATGGGCTGCCAAAATCGCCTCCATAGCCTTATCCAATGGAAGCCCTCGAATATTTACTGTGACGGTACCCGTAATATCCCCATCCGGAACAATATTCAGTCCATATTGCTCAGCAAATAGGGCTAGGGCAGCTCGAATATCAATATTAGCTGCTTGAAAACTATATAATTTCTGTTTGGATTCAGCGCCCGTAGAAGCTTGGGGCCCCTTTTCCTTTGGACTGGTCTTTTCCGGTTGAGTTCCTTCTGTCTGTAAAAGATTCCATACACCGCTCGGCTTTACTCCCGGAGGTAAAACTTCCACTGTGACCTTTGGATGGGCCCCAGAAGGCGCATTCGTCTGGTTAATTCCGGCAGATCTCTTTATCGATTGAGCAGCAACGCTTTGAGGGGTAGGAGTCTTTGCTACAGTATTTGTGATTTTTTTCTGACCCACTAAAGGGCCAGAAATCGAATTGGATTTTATCATTTCCGAGGCCGAAGGGGCCTTTGATTGGAACTGGGGAGAGGGGACGGCAGTTTTATTCGTTAGTCTTGCTGTAGGAGACATTAATGGGGCATTTGTTTTCTTCAGCCCATAAGCTCCCGACTGCTGAGTCATTTCCTGAAGAAAGGGTTTGGAAAGGGAGGAAGTCTTTGAAGAAGGTCGAGGAAGTCCGATATTTGTGGTAGAAGGCTTAAGGTTTGGGGAAGAGCGATTGGTGTGTCCTGGGGGTAAACCAAGATCTTCCAATGTCTTCAAAGGCTGTCCATAATTGATAATTTGTTCTTTGATAGGCGTTCGAACAATTCGAACGACATTATTTGAATTAGCGGGAGCTTGCAAGGAAGACTGTGCCCCCATTAGGGTCTCTATCATCAAGCTCCCGACAAAAATATTCCATCTTTTTCGTATTCCTAACTGTAAATACGATTTAATCCATCGACCCATTTTTCTCATTGTTACCCTCATCAATCTAGACTACGGTTTTTTCGAGGTTTTATTTGTTTTGAGAAAGCCGGGGCCGGCTGACTCTCCACTTCTTGATGAGAACCATGAGAGAAAAACCCGTTCTAATCCTCGATCGCTTTCAACCACCACTACATTGGGTTCAATTTTTACTATTTGGTATCCATCTATTACATCATTCTCTTTTACAATTCGATGATTAATGATTGCATACCGATTTTCTCCTTGGACCGAAATTGCTTCTACGTGCAACTTGGATGCAGCGGGAGGCAACTCAGTCTTTTGAGGGGAGACTTTCTCTACAACTGCTGCTGCAAATGGATCCCTTTGTAATTTTTGAGTTAAATCCGAAAGGGTGAGTTTGGATTTGTAATTTGTTGAAGAGGCATTTGTTTTTGATTTCGTTGACTGAGTTCCATTTGTAGCCTTCAATGGTTCTACATTACTAACTTGTTCATATACGACCTTTCCCTTTCGAAGCAAAGGGTCCACCACCCGGTCGTAGACCATCCAAATGGCCATCACAACTAACGTCGTAACAACAATTGGATTTTGTAAAGCTTTCATAACGCAAATTCTTTTTTACACCATGCTTTTAATTGAATGTGAGCTTCTACCAATGTATTAGTATTACCAATAAGCTCTAACCTGCTCCAGTCAATCCGTCGCTTACTCTGAGTGATCTCTTCACAAAAGTGAAGAAGCCGTAAAAATCGATTTGTCTCTATCCCTAAACTGGAGGGGGAAAAGGTTACCGAAATCTCAATGGGTAGTAAGAGGAGGAACTTTTCAAATCCCGGGTAGGGCTGAGGATCCAACGCTCGAATGGAACACTGCATCCCTAACCGATGAGCGGTCTGCCCTTGCTGCTGAGCCCATTCTTTCAGTTCCCGCAATGATTGGAATAGCCGTCTGTTGGCACGATCCACCAACAGGTCCACCTGCCGGATTGCTTCTGGACGAAGTTCGCTTTGCATTTTCTGCATTTTTACAAAAAGTTCATTTTGTTTCTTTTGATACTGCTTGAACTGCTGCCTGACCGACCGTAAGGATGAAAGTCCAAACACCACCCACAAAAGGCTACCTACAATTACTACCAGGACAACAAATCGTTTTGCTAGCTCACGGCCGCGAGCCGTTTCTAACCAAAGCATGATGTAATCGAACGGTCTCATGGCAATTTTCCCTTGATTTCAAACGATACTGATTGTTGCTGGGGCTGGATCGGAACATCTGTGGTAAGCCATCCTTCTAAGGGACTGCTTCGGCCTTGTCCAATCTGGGCCTGATCAAAATGGAACGAGAGGGGGGCGGAGGCCAAACGATTGGTGAACGTTTGAAAGGCCGTAATGATCTCTGGGAATCGATAGGTCCGTTTACCCCATCGATAGACTCCATTCCCAGTGATAGTAACAGACCAACCGTTTGTGGTGGCGATCATCTCAAGATGATTGATGACCAGAGGCTCTGGAATTACTGTTCCTAAATAAGCTAAAAATAGGAGGGGGGTAGGATCAATTTTATTTGTTAACACTAAATTTGCAAATCGTTCTCGTTCTAAAAGATTCATTTTATTTGTTTTGAGATTGTTCAACGTAGTGGCCATCACCGCTTGACTTTGCTGCAATCCTCGAATGAGAATCCTCTGAGAAGCGGCTTCTCGATAAAGAATGATTCCAGCAATAAGACAGCCTACACAGAAAATCCCAATAAATATTAACGTAATTTTTGTTAACTTTCGTCGTTCCGGCTCCATTCGTTTTTCTGGTGTAATAAAGTTGGCAGGATAAGCAAGGGGCTTTGCTGCTAAAATACGCACCCACTCCATTAGATCTTCCTTAAACGGAGAAGGCTGGACCGGCTGTTCAAATTTTTGGGTAATTGCAATCGCCTGTTTTTCGGCATTTTGTCCAGCCAAAAAAATCCGCTCTACCTCCAATCCAAACTTTTGGGCTATGTATAAACAAGTCCTTCGAATCTCCACCCCTAAACTCTCTGTCGATTCTTCCGAACGCTGAGCCAACGCCTGCGGTTCTTTTTGAACCCGTAAAGGGGAGGATTTGCGTATATGTAATACAGGGGTGGAGGTTTCCTCCTCTTTTTCTTTTGTTTCTTCCTTATTCTCTTCTCTTCCTTCCTGGCCTCCTGAGCCAATCTCATAAAGAGTGCGTACAAACAAAATCCCTTCCTTCCTCTCCGCCACCACCAATGTGCGGGCCGTCTCTACTGCACTACAGAGCAACAAGACTTGGTCTTCACAAATTCGAAACAGCTGGTTCAGATGTTCTCCTACTACAATCGTATGGGGATAAAGCCCCATCAATCGCAATCCGGCTCTTTGGAATCCTGTTTCGATGGCATTGAAGAGATCTCGAGGTAAAAGATAGAGAATTGCTCGTTGGCCCTCTTGTCCGGAAGAGCGCAAGATCAAATTCGATGCCCACGCAGGCTGGATTCCTGCCGACTCTTCCTCCTGAACCGCTTGAGCGAGAACCCGATTCTGTAAAAACTTTGGGCCACGAGGAACTATAACATATCGATGGACCAAGGCCGGATGGGCGAGCACAAAAACCGCATAATTTCCCGCAAAGTTCAACGCCTTTTTAGCGTTTTCCACGGCTTCTGAGACGTTTTGGGGAGAATCCAGTCTCATTGTTCCCGACCAAAACGATCCAGCCCAGCCTGCCTGCGAGACGGTTGCTACAACTTTCCCCCCTGCCCAAGCCATACATAAGAACTTGGGGCGTAACCAGCGAATTGGTGGCACACCGCTGATCTTGAATCCTTCCATTCTCTCTTCTTTATAGCTTCATTTTACGGGAAATTAAACTGAAACCGTGAAGCTCGTCGTTATCAGATTAATCTTGGCTATCTCTGCCCGAATCGCTAATCCCAAGGAGAACCCCATCCGGGACCGCTCCATTCCTGCCATCCTTCCGGAGGCTCAAACCCTGCGAATTTGATCAAGGAAAAACTCAGCTTTCGAAGCTCTCGTTGGGCCTCGCGCACTGCTTGAAACTTCTCTCCCGGTAGAAATCCCGAGTTCGCCCATTCTTCATACTTGAGCAAATAATTCGTCATTGCATTATAGACATCATAAGGAGTCGTATCAGATAATGTTCTTGGATTGAGAGGAGCCATTAAAAATGCCTCCACCATAGCCTGCAACTGTTCTCCTTCCATCCAGGTTGGAACCGGTGGAAAATATAACCCACCGTTCCAATCATTGCCCACAAAACTAAAGGAAGTATTTTGATGGATAATCTCCTTAATAACACAGTTTGTTTCTTGGTTATAAAGGGAGAGCAGCGTTCCCTCCAAAAACCAAGCGCTCCACGGAGAAGTGCTAATCTTTTGCAATGCGCCTCCGTCGATGGAATAGAAAGGCTGACTTGATCCAAATACATTTAGTGTTACCTGATGAAATAAGGGAAGAAGATGAATCCGATGAATAATCAAATCTTCTCCTTGTCCGTTCCAATTCCAGGAGGAAGGGACGGATTGATCCGGCAAATCCCAAATTTCCTGAAACGCCTGTTCGTCAGGAGCAACCCCACTGTGGACAGTAGAGGGGAGCGGCCTGCCCATACTGGAGATAAGAAGGATTCGAGGATTTTGTGGTTTGTCTGATCCAGCGGGCCCTTGAATATAGGGCAATTGGGAGGCATCTGTGACATTGGTAGAAGGTCCTACCTGGAAGGACGGATCGACCCAGAACACTCGAGCGAGGCCGCGTCGGTTGGTTAACACCTCATCCACTTGCCAACCGATCATGGAAGCGACCGCCTGAGCCCAGTCCTGGGGACCGGGAATCTGATGACTTTCTTTTACATAAAGAACAAGGCCTTCGGCAATCCGGTCCAAATTTTTTCGTTCATTTTCCCGTGCAGTCTGTTTTAATCTTGCAATAAGCAATGGAGTAAGAGCAGCTGCCAGGATAGCAATTACAGCTAAAACCCCGACTAATTCTATCAAGGTAAAAGAACGGCTTTTTTGCCTCCTTCCGCCGCGGAAAGGCAAAAAAGCAAAGATTTTATGGAGTCTTTGTTTCTTCATTTCTTTCCTCCGCCATGTCCTCCACCATGTCCTCCGTCAGACTGACCGAACTGGGGACGAACCAGGTAAAAGGATTCTAAAGCCATCCGACGCTGGGCGTCCATTAACGCCATATACATAGGGGTTAAGAATGGGACCTGACTTCCTCCAGTATCAAATCCGGCATTAGCCCAAGTGGTATAATACCACATATAGACATAAAACTCATTCAACACAGAGCGGGGAGTGGCTCCAAACCGCAAAGGGCTGTCCGGTATCGGCAACTGTAGGACACGGTTTACTAAATCGGCAAAGTCCCCTCCTTTTCCGGGGCCTTTTCCGCTTACGGTTCGGGCCCAACGGCCTTCTTGAAAGTAATAACTTTGATCATGTTGAACGTACTCTCGCGCCTGCAACGTGCCACTGGCAAAATAAAGATCCAACGGGGTTTCCTGAATGTACCATCGGTCGAGTTGTTTTCCTGATTCTACATGGATTTCTTTTTGGCCGCCGCTCACCCGGAAAGAAGCTGTATGATCGGGATCAAGATTATTAAAGACGACATGATGGAACAAGGGTTCAAGATCGATTCGTACGATATGTAAATCTTCTCCATGGGCCTTCCAAGCCTCCGGCCAATGATCGGGAACCCTTCCGGAAGGTAACGACCAGAAAGTGGCAAATTGACCCTGAGAAATCTCAGGCAATGGACGCCATGTACTGGAGATAATCAAAAAACGAACATGTTGAGGGCGGACGGAACCATCGGCATCTTGGATATAAGGTAAGTTAGCATTTCCATCAGGGCCTAAAATCATTTGGGGATCAGGTAAAAAAACTCGAGGATAACCGAGAGAGGTCATTGCTATTTCTTGAGGAGAAAGATCGATATAATTTGCCACAAAGGTCACCCAGTTGGTTGGACCCGGAATTTGAAGTTCTTTTTGTACGGCTTCTTTCAAACTAAGAGCGAGGGTAGACAGGGTCTGTTCTTCGGCATCCCGTCGGGCTTGTCGGATATGAGCCAGGGCTCCGGCTGCTACGATGGAGGCCAGGATGGCCAAAATCGCAAGG
>CAZBKV010000157.1:0-6127 GCA_964492575.1 uncultured Verrucomicrobiota bacterium
CCTTGGGGCATTCGAAAGGGAATTGGAAGGTAGGGCGCACTGTCCCCAACGCGTCAAGATAGAAAATTGACTGATACTCTTTTTGGTACAAACTCTACAGTTTGAACTCCAAAAACCCTTTTCAACCCTTCTTCCCCAATGCTTTCAAGAAAAGTATAGAGCACAGGAGCACTTTGAGGAGAAGCAGGGAAGAAGTCCTTTATTTCTTTTTGCT
This sequence comes from uncultured Verrucomicrobiota bacterium, assembly GCA_964492575.1. Lineage (GTDB taxonomy): Bacteria > Verrucomicrobiota > Verrucomicrobiia > Limisphaerales > CAZBKV01 > CAZBKV01. The sequence continues at coordinate 215 of CAZBKV010000157.1, forward strand.
TCGAAGCGTGATAAGATAGAAATAAAGATAATGAAGCCGGTTTGTAAAACGATATGCTCCCCGGCCATGTGTAGGATCCCCTTCAATCACACCTAACTCTCGCATACGTCGCAGGAAATTATCTAAAACTTTCTTTTCTTCTTCATTAAGCTGTTTTTGGAGTTGGGCTCGGGTAAATTCGATTCCAGAGAAAGTTCGGGTGATTTTTTTCAAAATAGTCCGATACCGCTCGCTTTGAATTGCTTGAAAAACTTGGGGTTCGAGGTATTTTCGTCCCACGACTTCGGCTGCCTGAATAATTCCTTTTAAAGCATCTTGTCGGTCGATATAATTATCTTGGTCGATTTTAAATACAGCATCTCCGATTTCATGAGCTAACACAGGAAATCCACCCGCATATTGGACGAGCAATTGGAGAGCCTCTTCGCTGATTGTGACTCCTACTTTATGAAAGCAGCGTTGAAAAAATTCCTTCGATTCGGTTTCCGACCATGAGGGAATGTCTAGAATAGAAAACACACGAGCCAACGAAGCTTGGCGTTGGATTAAGGATTGTCGACGTTGTTCTAAGCCTACCAATAATAAGAAGAGTGGCAATGGTTCGGGGGATGTTGCGATTTCGTCTATTAGACTCTTCAACCAATTTGCAAAGGCTTCCGAGGTAGAAAGACCATTGATATCATCTAAAATTAGAAACAACCCTTGTTTTGTGCCTTGAAGTCTTTTCAGTAAGTTTCGGATGGAAGGAACAAAGTCGTGAGCCAGACGCCGAAGATCTCTTTCGGGGGCGTCGAATTCTACAGAAATTCCAAATAAGCTCACTTGTCGGATATACTTTCCGAAAAAACTTCGAACCCGCTCTTCCCACTCTGTTCCAAGACTTTCTTTTAAAAGACGATCAAAAACACGCCGGACAAATTCTTCGAGAGACGTAACCCCACCATGGAAGGTATGAAGTCCTAAAATTTTGTATTCCCGCTGGGCTATATAGCGGACGAATGCTGCTAAAGAACTTTTTCCAATCCCACGCTCGCCGGTCAGAAAAGCAACTTCAAGTCGTCCCCGGAGAGCAGATCTGACTTTCGCGAGGAGTTCTTCGACTTCCTTCTTTCGCCCCACAAAGAACTCTACTGCCACCGGTTGTCCAGGTTGGAACGGACTGTAGTCTTTGGTTATATAGCCGCTGTTTTGCATAGGTTCTGCTGTCTTGTCTTATTCCCAAGAACCAGATTTCCTTATTGAGCTTATGTTGACAAGAGAGAAAAGTCCGTTTGCCCTCCTGGTTGCTTCTGTTCCATTGAGGTTGACGGTCGGAAAGAATCGAGAGGAAATTGGAAGATGATGACAGCTTCAAATCGATGGAAATGGATTGGACTGGCTGGGCTTGTGCTGTGGATGTGGAATGGCGGAGGCTTCCTGTCCCAGGCCGGTCCGGATCTCGATACGCAATGGTCGCATTATCGAGTCATCATGTGGGTTGGGGATACCGCCCGACGGCATCCAGAGAAATTTTCGCTCTTCCTCCAACGCCTTCGGGAAATGGGCGTCAATACGGGGATGGTGTATGATGGTGAAAGCGCTGCCCCGTATTGGAAAGCCGGGTTTCCGTATTACGTAGAAAACCTGGTCAATCGAGGGCTTTGTTTAAAGTGGAACTCCCGGGTGCGAAACTGGGATGCCTTTGTGACTCAGTGGCATCGGTCCGGTCGACCGCTTTCGGCACTCCGCCGGGATTATTGTTTAGACGATCCTCAATGGATTCATTGGGCAGAGGCCACGGTTCAGCGGATTGCCAAACAACATCGCAATCATCATCCCCTGGCCTATAATCTGCGAGACGAACTCTCTGTCACGATCTCAGCCAATCCCTTCGATTACGATTTCAATCCCCAGGCACTGGCAGGGTTCCGACTGTGGCTACGATCCGTCTACGGAAGCCTAGAACACTTGAATCAGGAATGGGATACAAAGTTTTCGCGGTGGGAAGAGGTCATGCCGTTTACCACCGATCAAATTAAAGAACGGATGGTTACTGGTGCTCGGCATCCGCGCGGGAAACCGGATTGGGCGGCGGTAAGACGAATTCGGTGGGATCCGCAAGCGGCACGGAACCATCCGATCCGCTGGAATTTTGCCCCATGGGCGGATTTCCGCACCTATATGGATCTTTCCCTGGCCCGAGTTCTTGGGCGCCTACGCCAGGCCATCCGTCAGATCGATCCCCAAACACCGGTAGGAATTGAGGGGACGCAGATGCCCCATGCCTTTGGTGGATATGATTTGTGGCGGCTGTCTCAAGTGTTGGATTGGGTAGAACCTTATGATATTGCCGGGGCTAGGGAGATTTGGGGGTCTTTTATGCCCGGAAAACCCATGGTGACGACTGTTTTTGAGAAGGAGACCGATCCGGCCCGGCGCCGGCTTTGGCACTTGCTACTGTTGGGGGATCGAGGGTGCATTATCTGGTGGAGTGAGGATTGTTTCGACTGGCATCGGCCGGAAATCCCATTGACCCGGAAGGCTTGGGCTCTCGTCCCGGTCTTACGAGAGATGACCTCTCCTTTGGCTCAACTCTTCCTTCGCGCCCATCGGGAGCTGGATCCCATCTATTTCCATTACTCCCAGGCAAGTATTCAGGTGGATTGGTTGTTGGAATCGATTCCGGATGGATGGACCTGGTACCGTCGGTTTTCGAGCTATGAGGCCAAACACAATCGGATGGCGCAGGTTCGGGAAGCGTGGTGGAAGATTTTTACGGATCTTGGCTACAGTCCACAGTGGATCTCGTACGAAAGACTGGCTCATTGGAACCCTCCGGCCGGTCCGGCGGTTTTGGTCCTACCGACTTCCCGAGCTCTATCAGATGCCGAAGCCCAGGCGGTGCGGCGATTCTTAAACGGTTCGGGAGGGAAAGGACCTCGGCTTCTCTTAGCAGACGGATCGCCAGGATTTTTTGACGGCCACGGGAAACTCCGGGACCGGAGCGTTTTGGAGGATTTCTTCCCACCACGGCGTTCGGAGGATGGAGTCTATGCGGCCACAGCGGCCGCGCCGGAAGCGGTTCGGTTTCGTTCGGGGGACATTGCGCAGTATGCCGTCCATCGATTGGCTGAGAAGCCACGGTTGGATTGGGCGGAATGGATCGAAGGGCTCTGTCGATGGCTTCCTCGTGAAGTCCGGGTTCCTCTTTCGGCCCGCGTGCGGGTCTACCGCTACCGCCTCGGACCGGCCCGCCTCATCGCTTTGGAACGCAACATCAGCTATCACATGAGCGAAAACCTGGCCCAGGCCGGGGGAAATGAGGCCTTGGAACATCCGGTTTCCATCCCAATCCACCTGAGCCATGGAGGATGGATCTATGACCTTTGGACCCAAAAACTCCTGGCTCATGGTCAACAGGTCCAGGTGACCATCGACCCCTGGCGGCCTACGTTGCTAGCCGTTCTTCCAACGCGTATTCCTTCCTCACAGCTTCTTTCCTGGCTGTTGGCGCAAGAGCCATGAAGGAGAGCAAGGGGGACTTATGCAAGGCATTTGCTAGAACGTCGTGACGCCGAAGCCCACTGTCTCACAACGGTAGCTCCTCCGCCTTCGGGAGCCGCAAGGAAAAAACCGTCCGCCGTGTCGCTCGCTCGCCAAGCAGGGAAAAACAGATTCTTTCCCTTCTGCCAAAAGGAGTCTTTCCATCCCTTCCGAATGGATCGGCCGATCTTTTCTTTTGGCCGGAGAAGATAGAGCTTGGCCGAAAAAGTATCAGCCCAATTTTTTACCGGCGCGCTGGGGACAGCGCGCCCTACCACAACATGGCTTTCGGATGTCAAGGAAAGGTAGGGCGGCTTGTCCTCAAGCCGCCGCATGAAATTCCTTCCTTTCTTCTCCCAACCCGTTGCGGTTATGCCCTCAATCCGGCGTTTTTTCTTTTCTAGGCAGTTTTCCATTCAAACCGCCTTGCCGATTTTTCGGATGAGCTCTAGGAAAAGGCCCGGCTATTTTTTGGATTGGGTCTCTGTTGGCTCGAATTTCGGCAAGGTATCCGGCACGACACAGACGATGGTCGAAAGCTTATAAGGCAAACCGTGAGGAGAGACCATCTCGGCTTCCACCATAAAGGCCCGCCAACCTTTCCTTGGAGCAGAGACCGTAACAGTCAATGGCTTTCCTTCCGGTGGCAGGGAAAGAGGTTGAGACCTCCAGGTTTCATCCCGAAAATCCCGATCTTCCGGCGAATGGGCGATCCAAAGGCGGAAGGCCTTGGGCCGGGGTTGGACCCAAACCTGCATCTGGGCACTTTGAAGTCTGCGGGTGATTTTCCATCGCAGCTGGGGGAGTGGATGATGGTCTGCGATCATTTCAAAGAATGCTGCCACGGCGGCGGCAGCCTGTTTTCCGTCCCCGAGGCCATGACCAGCATTGGGGGTTTGGGAGACCAGTTTCGGTTCCGGCAGTCCGTCCCAATAATTGCGTAGGGCATCCACGACCCAATAGGGATCGTTCGTTCCCAGTAGGATGAGCTTTGGAATAGTATAGGTTTTTCGATAGGAATAAGGATCAACCCATTCTCGGAGTTGTACCACCCCTGGATGGTCCATCATTTTATCCAGCTCGAGCTGGGTGTAATCTTTGATCTGTTCACTTTGGCGCCCCCAGACCTTTTTTGCCCATTCTAATTGGACCTTCATATTGAGCATATCGATAACCATGGGCGCAACTGCTACTACCCGATGGTCAACGGCTCCGGTCAACCAGGTTGTCCAACCTCGTTTGGAGGCGCCACTGAGTACAAAGCGCTGAATTTTCTGTCCCCATTCTTTTTGAGCATATGCCTGGATGGTGTCCATTGCCCGGACGGCGCTTTTGACCATCGGGAAAAGGAGCGGCCAATCCGGATCCCCATGTTTGATGAATTGTTCGAAAGTGTAGGCAATGAGGGCATCCTCGCGTCGGCCATAGAGGGGTTGGTTGGGAACTTTATTCAGTACGGCGACCACCGCCCCGACATGGTCGGCCCAGAATCGGAGGAATCCGAGATCGCGTGTGCTGGGGGCCCCGTAGCTTCCGCCAGTGATGAATAGCAAGGCGATGTCCGGATGGCGGAGATGATTGGGACGGAGTAAGAGGAGGTGATGGCTCCAGAACTGTCCTCGCCAGTGTTGGGAGACCATTTCCAGGTGGGTCAGGGTTCCCCACTGGTCGATAGGGGTTTGTTCGCAGAACTTCCAGTTATAGCAGGGATCTGCGAGGGCGACATAGGTCCGCAATCCCTGGGCTTGGAGGGTGGAGCTGGTGATACCTCCTAGGGTAAGGAGGCAGAGGGTGAGTGCTTGCCACCGGCTTGGGATCTGTTCTTTTTGCTGTTTCATAGGATGGGATTGAGCCGGGAAATGGATTGGAAGTCAAGCAGAAATCTTGAATTTTTTACAAAAGTTTTACAATAATTTTCTTGGCTTATTCGGTTTTATGAGTATTTTATTCCTTAAAGCGATTGGATAGAGAAATCAAGAGAAGCGCCAAGTATAGGCCAAAAGGTCAATCTTTCCTCCTTTTCTTGCTCTCTCCTTTCCAATGGCACAAACAGCAAGGAGATGATGTATATGCAAACGACTCGGTTCAGTTCGGTAGTAGCGGACAGATTACGTAAATGCGAAAGTTCCTCATTGTTCCATAACGTTCGGAAGGCCTTCTTTCGTTCGGCGGTCGTCTTCGCCCTCACTGGTCTCCTCATGGGAAACTTCGCATTCGCACAGCAGGAAGAGGCCCATTATGATTGGTATGCCATTCCTGGGGATCAGACTCTCTCCTATCTCGCTCTTCAGTATCTTCCTGATGAGGGGGATGGGATGCCCCCATTTTTAGAATTTGATTCTCAAAACACAGCGGGAGCTCAGACAGTAGCTGCATGGTGTGGAAATGCCT
>CAZBKV010000158.1:0-6117 GCA_964492575.1 uncultured Verrucomicrobiota bacterium
GGAAGAATTCTCGAGGGTAGGGCTCAGTTGAATGGTCCCGTTCGAAATTTCTTCCTTTTCCACACTCTGCCGAGGGGTAGCGACATGAGGTCCGTTTCTCAGCATAGTTTTCGAAAGCCCTGTAGCTACCGTCGTGAGACAGCTGATTTTTGGATGAGCTCTAGGGTCCTGCTGCATCTGGTAAGACCTGAATCCACAGTCCGGGCAGCTCATGCAAAAGAAGAACATCTGGAGAGGCAAATCGTGGGACCGGACGGACTTGGACTGAATATGTCTGCGCAGAGACGGTAGAAAAAAGTCCCCATCCCACCAGATAAGGGCCGGGCTGCGTTTCTTCCGGTACACTTATCGTCAAAGGGATTTCTGACATTCCAGGGGCAATCAAAACCGGTGTTAATTCAAACCCCTCAGGGAATCGGATTCCCATGCAAGTTAAGGCGTCCTGAAACCAATCCGGTAACTGGAGGGAGAGGGTCACGGAAAGTGTTTGACCGGGTTTGGCCCATACTGTATTCGGTTCCACCCAACCTTCAACATCCGGTCCGGGAGCTCCGATCTGGATAGTATAAAAATAGTCTACTCCACCTTGAAACCGTGCATCCTGGATTTCAATCGCATAGGTGCCATCTGCCGGCGCTATCCATTCCAATGAGATGTCCGAGCCCGACTGACTTTCTAACACTGCTCCGGCCTCATTCACAATCCGAACCAGCGGCTGTAGTTTAGAACCGATGGAAGCCGCTTGGACTTGGATCGAAATCTGCTCCCCGCCTCGCAACTGAAGGCCAAACCGATCTCGATCCCCTTCCGGACTGATCATCCCATGGACCGTTGCCGGGGGTTCGATCCAGTTAGAAAAACCTTGGGAACGAATCATTCCTTGAGCCATTGGTCCGATCTCTGCAATCCGTGCCTCGATGCTTCCCGATGGGAGAGACATGACAGTCATCTCCAAGCGATACGGCCGAGGTCCCGATACCTCGTCCTTCAAAGGCCATCCATCTTCTCCCTCTACGGCACGAACCCGTACGGCGAACTGTCCGTGGCCGAGACGAAGGTGTAGGATCGGTGGATCTTGATGATTGGTTGAAGCAGTTTCGCCAAGAACCTGTCCGGCGGCATCTTCCACTGTCACCCGCAACGAAAGAGGGACGTCCAGAGCCCAGGCTTGGGCCCGCAATGTCAGCTCACTCGCTTCCGACAAAGAAACCTGCCAAACATCCGTTCGATTTGTTCCTTCTAAGAGGCCGTAGACCACACTGGACGTTCCGGGGAGAAGATGTGGCTGTACGGAATTGGTCGTAAGCGCATCCACCCTGACGGAAGATTTCTCGACCAGGAAGAGACTCCATGGTCCGAGGGCGCGAGGTGTCCACGCTCGAATCCAATACGGCCCTGGATCGGTCTCTGCTGGAACTTGAACGGTATAAACACCAGGTTTTTCTTTGACGGGCTGGAAGAGGATGTTGGTGTTATTACACCACACCGATGCCGGCCAGCTTCCTTGGAAACCGAGAAATCGAACCTCTCTCTGCTGTCCTTGTTGCACCCCGGCCGGGTAAAGCCAATTCATGGAAAGCGTTGAATGCGATTGGGCGGCCTCTAGGACTTCCCAGACGGTACAAAGGCAAAACAAAATCTTTACGACACGGTTCCAGGCCGTTCGCATTTGTTCCCCCCTTTTTTGAAATCGAGTGGACATTGCTCCACTACCTGCCTTCAAAGGGATTTATAGGAAAAGTAAGAAAGCCGCGCGATTTGTTCGCAAACCGCTAGAAAAATCTATTTTCTCTTCGGCGAGCTAGGACAGCGCGCCTTCCCTGCACCTTCCATTCCTTTCCGAGGCAGCTGTTTGGCTGATGCTGTCAAGTTTTATTCAATGGTCACGGCCGTCCCACTGGCCGTCACCATCAACATGCTCCCTTTTCCCCCTACCGTTTCATAGTCAATATCCACTCCTACGATGGCATTGGCACCCAGTTGGCGTGCCTCTTGGCACATCTCTTCGATTGCCTGCTTTCGCGCATCGACCAGGACCTTCTCATATGCCCCGGAACGTCCCCCCACAATATCCCGAATCGAGGCAAAGAGGTCTCGAAACAGATTCGCTCCTATTACCGTCTCCCCGCTGACGATGCCATGATAAGCCACAATGCGCTTGCCTTCTACGTTTGGTGTTGTCGTGATTGTCATGGGGAAAAAGATACACCGCTCCGCAAATCAGGCGAGCTTATTTTTCATCGGCATCTCTTAAACTCTGCCCTGCGGTCTTTCGTAACCTACAGGTTCATTCGTCAAGCCCGTGATGGCCAGAGCCAATCGATTCTCTAAAATCACCATCCTAACCCCAATGTGGCTAGCTGCCGGCGAATCATCGTAAGATCGAACAGCTTTAACCACCCCTCGTCACTCCCAACCGCTAAGAATCGTCCGGTCGGATCAAACGTCATAGCGGTCGTCCGAAATCCGTCCAACGGCCATTTTGCAGCGGCTGTCCCGGACCGACTGAAGTAAAACCGAAGCTGCCCGGTAGCGTCCACCACGGCCAACAGAGGCTCTGCTGGAGAAACCGCAAGGGCGGCGATCGGGCCTTCCACGGTCCATTGATGCCACAAGAGGCTTCCATCGATTAAATCCCACGCTACGACCGTTCCATCCGTCAGCCCGAGGAAGCAAAGATCATTGTTCCCACTAATGACCATGCAACAGAGGTGGGAATCAGAAGCCGCATGGACCTCTTGAAGGAGTTTCTTCATCGAGATTCGCAAAGCCGGCTGGAATCGTGTGCCTTCTATGCGCCAGAACTGAATCGACCGATCCTGGTAAAAATCTCCGGCCATCCATCGTCCGTCTGCACTGAGGATCAATTTCCCTTCATCCCGGACGGGTGTAAGGATTTTGGTTTGTCTTGTTCGAATTCCCCGATCCAGATCCCACAACTCCAATTCCCCCTGCTCTGTCCAGCGTCCGGAAGAAGGATCTTGTAATTGGAGTTGAGCGACTACGGCATAGTCGCCGGTTGGAAAAACAATCCCGGTTTGGCTTCGCCCTCGAGCCGGAACATAAACCACCTTCTCTCCGCTTGGCTCATGGGTGAACCGAAGCGCCCGATGTCCCCGATACAACACCGATTCCATGCTCCACCATTTCTGATTCCAACAAGGAAAGATCGTCTCCCCTGCAGCGGATTGGTTGCTGAGCTGTAACTTATATGATTTCGGCAACGGAAGGATCCGCACATATCGTCCATCGGCTGCAATTTGGTTGGGATTGACAAACACAAGCTGTCGAATCAATCCCCCCACCCGTACCGTCGGGGAGGGGATTTCCACACCCCATACCGAAAGCTGAGGACCTTGGGCTATTCCAAATGTTGGTTCTGGCTTCTCTAACCGAGCCTGACGAACCGCCAAATGAATCCCGTGCCGGTCCCAGGTCGGTAAAGTGCATCCTCTCAGTCGATCGATCTTCCTCCCTCCCTCCACATCCCATACTTCCACAAAATTCTCCCCGGCAAACCCGGTTACCGCCAGCAACCGACCATCCGACCCCAAAGTGGAGGTCATCTGCATCCAGGGAGAGGCAAGATCCACCGTCACGGCTTCCTGCCACTGATATCGCTCCTGTTGCCCGCTGACCGGTACGAACCAACCTCGGGTCCGATAATCCATCACCAACCCCTCTACAATCAAGGACCCCTCCTGTTCCAAATCCGGAATCCGATAAATCCGTAACAGCGATCGATCCTGTGGATCGGGCACAAATAGCCGTTTCCCTCGACCGTCAAACTCCATCGGATAAGGCACATAAGGAATTCGCAACCCCGGCACCACTCCGATCAAAACCCCCTCCGGCAACCTCCGCAAAACTACCCGCATCCATTGTTCCGTTGGTGGGGCACCTTGAGTCGCCCAAAGGCTCCATCGCGCATTCGGAGAGACCGCCACGATTGTCTCCCCTTTTGGAGTCAGCACACGGTTCGTGTGCTTGGAAAAATCCCAAAAGACCAACCCGCTTCCATGCCGTAAAATCAAAGTGTGGGCATCCAGCCAACCGATCAATCCCTTGCACGATCGTTGCCCCACCAAACTCCTGCGCTGTAGATTAAAAACCCATACCCTCTGTCGATCCGCTACTGCCAGATGGTCTCCAGTAGGAGAAAATACCGAGACACCCCAAGCATCCAATTCATCCACCGGTTGTTTTTCTCCTACCGTCCAGATCTGCAACTTCTTCGCAGGGGTAGGCACGACAAACCATCTCTCTGTGGGATGAAATACCGGCAATCCCGCCCGTGGATCCCACTCCGTCGAAAGAACAACCCGTCGACTGATTATATCAAACACCCGAAGCAAACCACGCACCGGTCTGTCCCGATCATTCTGTTCCTGATGCTCTGCCGCAAGAAGATAGCGTCCTTCCGGACCCCACGCGTACCCGTCTACTTCGCCTCGACTCGAAAAACTCGCAATCGGCCGCGCTTCCGGCAAAAGCAACGTTCGAATGGCCACTTCCCGTAATTCCGGCGTCCGCCGCCAGGCCACCGCTTGCCGCAACCATCGTAGGGCCTCTTCCCGACGTCCTAAGGCCGTCTCTGCCTGGACCATATTGGCCTGAGCTCGCCACAGATCATCTTGCAAATCCAGTGCCGTGTACACAGACAAGCCGGTCAATCCTCCAGCCACTACAAATCCCGCCAATGCCGCCGCGACCACCCCCGGCCATTGCCAAGCCAACGAAACCGCCCGACTCCATAAAGAGGGAGGAGAAGCCGCGGTCGGCTCTTCCCGAACCGCTCGTTCTAAATCCTCACATAGCTCCAGCACCCCTCTATACCGATACTTCGGCCGCCGATGCAGGGCTCGAAGACAGACCGTCTCTACCGCAGAAGAAAGCCGACGATTCAACGAGCCAGGAGCAATCATATACGGCCATCCCCGCCGCTTTCCACCCTTGCCCAGCCACTGCGGCATCACCCCGGTCAACAAAGCATGCAACACAACCCCCAACCCAAAAACATCCGCCCGCTCCCCGACTTCTTGCCCTTCCTGACCCTTCCGTTGTTCAGGGGTCTGCTCGGAGAAAGACTCCCAACCGGATTCCTCCACCAATGTCAAACATCGAGGATCCCGCACCAATACCCGACCCTCCTCAGTCACAATCAGATTCGACGGCTTCAGATTTCCGTGCACCAACCCCGTCCGATGCCCCCGTTCCAAAGCCACTGCTGCCTGCCGCAAAAACACCACTGCTACACTCGGACTTACCCCACCCTCACGACACAACACATCCAGACCCTTCCCCGGCAAATAATCTGTAACTAGATAGAGATACCTACCGAACCGTCCAATCGACCGAGGGATAATCCATCCCTCCAGTTGCCGGGAACGAATCGTCTGCAATCCCTGTCGCAGCCGTTCAAACGCCTCCTCTGCTTCCTCCTCCCTAACCTCATAAAACTTGATCGCAACCGCATCCCCACTCTCTGGATGCCGTGCCCGATAAACCACACTCCGCGGTCCATACCCCAGGCAAAGCTCCAAAACAAACCCCTCCACAACCCGTCCTTCCCAAACCGCCGGTTTCTCCTCGTCTTTTTCTTTAGAAATAAGCTCCCGCATCCGTAACACCTATCCCATCCTCTTGCTTTACTTCTCCATTCCTCTCTCCCTATCTTACCCCCAAACCCACCGACAAATCCATACACTGGCCAAAATCCCCGCCAAATCCGCCAACAACCCCGCTGCCACCGCATGCCGCACATTCCTGACCCCCACCGCCCCAAAATACACCGCCACCACGTAAAACGTCGTTTCCGTACTCCCCAGCAACGTCGCCCCCATCCGCGAAAGCAAATGATCCCCACCAAACCGCTGAACCAAATCCCCCAACAGTCCAATCGTCGCACTCCCACTCAACGGCCGCGTCAACGCCATCGGTAAAAGCTCCGTCGGAAATCCCACCACATGCAACACCGGCCCCAAAACCTTCCCAACCCACTCAATCCCCCCAGCAACACGAAACATCCGAATCGCAACCAACATCGCCACCAGATAGGGAATCAGTCGCAAAATCAGTTCTACTCCCTCCTTTGCCCCCTCCACAAACTCCTCATAC
>CAZBKV010000159.1:0-3529 GCA_964492575.1 uncultured Verrucomicrobiota bacterium
CTATATTCCCGCAAAAGGCCTTCCACCGAATCGAAAAGGGGAGCTTGCCGATTGAATAATATGATGATCTCCAATCGATTTGTGATCTGGTTTAAAACTTGACGGGTGGCGGCGCTGAGCCGGTATTGAGTTGCCCCTCCCACCTGATAGCGCCAGAAATGTCGAGCCGAAAGATAATTGACCATTCCAACAATCGCAAGGAGGGCGACTGTTGCGATGACTACCGTAAGAAAAATTTGCCATCGTTTTGCAATGGAAAAACTGGATTGTTGTTTTTGTTCTGATTCCATAGGCCTTTTATTTCCACCGCCGGCTTTCTATCACGCGGGTGCAAAGAAATAAGAATAAAACCGTTAAACTTAGGTAATAAACCACAGGACGGGTATCTATAATTCCTCGAACAAAATCTTGCATATGATCAATTTGACAGATATAAGCTGCCGCCTTGGCTTTCCAGTCCGAGCCTCGTCCTACGCTGTATCGGAGGAAGCTCAAGACAAACATGGTAAGGCTCATCCCAAAACTTAACATTGCGGCTGTAATTTGATGCCGAGTGAGGGCCGAAGCCAAAGCACCAACCGCCGTATAAGCCGCTCCTATAAGGAAAACCCCTAGATAGGTGGTTCCGACGGTCCACCAATCAAACGGCTGCGATCCAAGGGTCCAATGATGGACGAGCCACAAAGCTGGCAGGAGAGGAAGCCAGCTAAGAAGATAAAACACAAAGGCAGCGCTGTATTTTGCTAAAACGACGGCCCATTCCCGCACAGGGCATGTCATTAACGTCTCAAAGGTTCCAATATACTTCTCCTGCGCAAAGAGCCGCATGGTAATCACCGGAACACCGACCAACAAGATGAGCCAGAAAAACATCGTGCTATAAAAAAGCTGAGTCAGCGGCACCGCGATAGAAGAACTGTTATACGCGATCAACATCAAAAGAAAACTTACCCCGATGAGAAAGGCTACGGCTCCGATAATCAAGTATCCTGTAAAAGTTAAGAGGTAGCCCGCCAATTCTTTGCGAAACAATGTCCAAAAAACCCTCATAGGGCGTGCCTCCGATTCAGGAGATTTGCTTTCCGTTTTTCTGTTGGGTCAGTTCGATAAAGACATCCTCCAATGTAGGACGTTGTTGGATGAGTTCCCGCAACGGCCATCCATGCTTACAACTGAGTTGATAGACCGCAGGACGTAAATCGTCCTCGGGTAATTCTGGATGTAAAATACAACGCACATATCCATCTTCCATGGGATACAGCTCCATATGACGCAGACCGAAAATTTTTTTCATCTGATGCACTAACTCTCCTTGTGGGGCTTGGATTTCCACTCGAACAGGGAGGGGTTTTTGCAGATGTTTTTTGATCGTATGGGTAAGGCCAATGTCTAAGACCCGTCCTTCATGAACAATCAGAACTCGATCACAAATTAATTCCACTTCAGGTAAGATATGGGAAGAGAGGACGATCGTATGGTGTCCGGCTAATCCACGGATGAGATCCCGGAAGGCTCGGACCTGGTAGGGATCCAGGCCGATGGTCGGCTCATCCAATAAAACCACGTCCGGTTCATGGAGGAGGGCATCGGCCAATCCGACCCGTTGCCGATATCCTTTCGAAAGGGCGCCGATCAGCTTATGGAGAACCCCGTGTAGTCCACATTGGTCGATGACAATTTCCAGGCGTTCCCGGAGTCGTTTTCGACGAAGGCCCTTGAGACGTCCTCGAAATTTCAGATATTCCAGGACCCGCATTTCCGGGTAGAGGGGATTATGCTCGGGCATATAGCCGATCCGACGACGGATCGCATCGGAATCCTGAAACGCATCCAGCCCGACAATCCGAACCGTGCCGGCCGTCGCCGGAATATAGCAGGAAAGGATCCGGAGGATCGTGCTTTTCCCGGCTCCGTTGGGGCCAAGGAGCCCCACAATCTGTCCTTGGGAGATCTGGAAGGAGGCATCGCGCACAGCCCAGATCCGGCCATACCGTTTCCATAGCCCGGAGACCTCAATCACCGGTGAAGTCCCTTTCTGTTGGGTGATCCCGGTCTGTTGCGTAGCCGCAAGACTCATTCTTTTTTCAGCTTTTTCTTTTCTCCGCTGTCCTTATTGGACTTGGCAGGATAAGGCTTTGGTTCAATTTCCCTGGAAGGGCTTCTACGAGACGGTCTCGGAATCAGGAGGATTGGGAAAGGAATCCCTCGCCCGCCGACCCGGTTTCTCCAACAGCCGGCTCACGTTCTGTCGCTGTTTGCTCTTCAGAATGTAACGTTGAAAAGATTTCCTTGGGCTGGTAAGGTTCGATTTTCTCAATCCGATACCGTCGGCGTTCTACATCAACTTCTACCTCAACGGTCTCTCCTACCCTTCGTCCTAACATGGCTTGTGCCAGGGGGCTAAGGTAACTGATAATTCCGTGTTCTTCGTCCAGATCCCAGGCTCCCAGAATGGAAACCCGGTGAGTAAGATTGGTTTCCAACTCTAACAAAGTTACGGTGGTGCCTAACCCGACTTCGTTCGTAGAAGCGCGTCCAAAATCGATAGGAGTTGCAGTGGCCAGATCTCGCTCCAGCTCAATCCGCTGTTTATGCAGCAGGGCTAAATGTTCGCGCGCAGCTTTGTATTCGTGGTTCTCCCGCAGGTCTCCCAGCTTCCGAGCCTCTTCCACTTGGCGAGCCGCTTCGGGAATCAAACGATTGACAATCTCCTCCAGCGCCTTCTGTTTCCGATAATAGCTTTCTCGAGAAACCCACAGCTTCTCTTGACTTTTTCGAACGCTAGCTGCAGCCACCTGGGCCTCCACAAATGGAAATCGCTTGGCTAGGTGAACGGCCAGGGACTGCCGATCCATCGCCTCAAAGGCCGAAGAGTGAAGCAATGCCTGGGTTAAATCTTCAATCGTCTCCGGATCCAGATCTTCCATCAAATCCGCAATCAGTTCCGGTTCGTGGAGAAGGACGTTCTCCAAGGCTAAGTTTCGAGCCCCTTCACTCTTCTCCCGTTCCAAGGCATTGAGCATGGCAAAAATCACCCGATCCCCTGGCAATTCAAAAAGCCAATCCCGATGGCTTTTCAGTAAATAGGCCAACAGATCCGATGAGGCCTCCCGATTTTCAATCCGATGAAGAATCCACTGTCGAAGTTCTTCTTCTCGGCCGATTTTGATTAAGGCATCCACACATTCCCCACAGAGACGCACATTCCCACGTTCTAAAGCTTGGAGAAGGAGCTCCCATCCTTTCTCTCCGGCATGATCCAGGATGCTTCGCACCGCTTCCTGGTAACGTCCCTGAGGGAGGGCCTGCAAAACAGCCACCGGATCCTCTATCTCGTCCAGGATCATAGCCACTGTCGTCTCTCCCTCTTCGGGGGGAGGGCCTCCAGCGCGTCGCCGCAGTTCGTCCCGAATAAATACGGCGGTCAATGCCAGGGCTGGATCTAGGGAAATGACGCGGGGGATTTCTCGATTCAACTCCCTGATCACCTCGCCGGCCAGCAGACTCGGATCGGTCAGGCTCCCCCAGC
>CAZBKV010000159.1:3539-6115 GCA_964492575.1 uncultured Verrucomicrobiota bacterium
ACGCCGACGGGGGACATGGAACCGTTGATCCGCTCGTAATTCCTGCCGCACCCGATCCCACCACGGCTTCCATTCCGTCTCGGGAACCACTTCCGGGACCAGGACTTCCCGAAGACGATCAATCGGAATCCCTTCCGAATAACTCTCAATGGCCAACCGAACCAGCTCTTTGGGATTTTCTTCTGCAAGGACCCGCAACCGCTCTAACTCTTCCAGCTTCCGCACCAAGATGTGGTCCATCGGGATCGGCTGCAACGTCCGTGCCGCCATGCGAAGATCCATCACATGCCCCTTCCGATCCGCAAAATCGATAATTAAACGTCCAAAGGTAGGATCCAACTTTTGGATCCGGCCTGCCCCCCAGCTTCGATGCAAGCCATAACCTGCCTGTAACAGTTCCAGCAAGGGCTTGACGTGTTCTCTTCGAATTCTGCCTTCCCGTACTAACCTTTCAAGTTGTTCTTTCATGATCATCTGCGCTTCGCTCATAGTCCCAAATTTCTACCGTCAAGAGTCTTCCATCCTGAGCGAAACCCCGCTTTATGAAAAGAGGGAAATACGAAGCGCATCGAATCGCAAGTTTCTGTTCGGGGGCAGAGGGGGGATCCTTCCGGCATGAGAAATTTCCTTGGCGCCGTTCCCTAAAGTCTCGAAGATTCCCTTGGCAATGAACAGAAAGGGGAAACGGATTTACTTTTTAGGAATCTGTGGGACGGCGATGGGATCTGTTGCCATCGCCCTCCGAGAGTTAGGGTATACCGTCCTTGGTTCGGATCGCCATCCCTACCCTCCCATGTCAACCCTCCTAGCAAAGGCAGGGGTTCCGGTGTATGAAGGATTTGATCCAGCCCATCTGGATCCTAAGCCGGATCTGGTGGTCATCGGGAACGTGATTTCCAGGGGGAATCCTGAGGCGGAAGCAGTTTTAAACCGACGGATCCGCTATTGTTCCTTGCCCGAACTTTTACGTAACTGGTTCCTCTGGGATCGATACCCACTCGTCATTACCGGAACCCACGGAAAGACCACCACCACCGCCCTCATCGCCTGGATCTTAGAACAAGCGGGACTTCAACCTAGTTACCTCATCGCAGGGGCTCCTAAGAATTTTCCGCTCGGATGCCGAATCACTCCCTCTCCTTGGTTCGTCTTGGAAGGGGACGAATATGACTCGGCCTTTTTTGATAAACGCAGTAAGTTCCTCCACTATCTGCCGAAGGTCCTGGTCATTAACAATATCGAATTCGATCATGCCGATATCTTCCCGAACCTTGAAGCTGTGCTTACCTCGTTTCGTTTTCTCCTCCGTACCGTCCCATCCGAAGGATTGATTATTGCCAATGGGGACGATCCACATGTGGCCCAAATCCTAAACGAAGCCCACACTCCCATCATCCGTTTCGGGCTTGAACCTCATAACGATCTTTACCCGGAATCTTGGCGTCTGGACACAAAAGGAATCCGCTTCCGTATCGGTTCCACTGATTTCCAGCTCCCTCTGTGGGGAGAACACAATCTCCGAAACGCCTTGGCAGCCCTTGCGGTAGCCCGATTCTGCGGGATTGAGGACAAAGTCACCGCAAAAGCGATGCAAAGTTTCCAAGGTGTCCAGAAACGGATGGAATGGATTGAGACAGTGGCCGGGGTGGAAATCGTAGAGGATTTTGCGCATCACCCCACAGCGATTCGAGCCACCTTACGGGCTCTGCGGACGGCTCGGCCGGGACACCGACTCTGGGCTATCTTCGAACCCCGCAGCAACACGACCCGCCTTCATCTGTTTCAAAAACAACTTGCCGATGCCTTGGCAGATGCCGACTGTTGTGTGATCGCTCCGGTGGCCCGCGCCCATCTGATTCCGCCAGAACAACGTTTGGATACGGCCCGATTAGCCTCCGATCTGCAAATGCGTCAGATCTCGGCCTGGGCTTGCCAAAATTTGGAAGAGGTCCTGCGTATCTTGGAGGCAGAAATCGATGCAGGGGATGTGGTTTGCTTCTTAAGCAATGGTTCCTTCGGCGGGGTTCCTCAACGTCTGATCCAACGGCTTCGTCAATACAGTTCCCCTCCCTCTTTACAAACCTTTTCCCCTGATCATTCTCTGGAACAGGAATGGGACCGCTAAAGCCCATCCAAAATCGACTAACAGAAAAAACGCGATGCGTGAGAACGAATCAGCCACCCGTCTTACCACGGTAGCCACTAGGCTTTTGAAAAGGCTACAGGGGAAGACAAACGCACTGTCGCTCCGCTCCTCAAAGCGTGGAAGAGAATAGGAAAAAGATCCTTTCCCTCTCACATCCTTCCCGTTTTTCGGACAGGCTCTAAGTAGACGACCTGGGCTTAAACCGCTGGAAAGATTCTCTCACGCGTCGGTGCGCTAGAGCTTGTCCGAAAAAGGTATCAGTTGATTTTTTCTATATTGGCGCGCTGAGGACAGCGCATCCTACCGCAATATGTCTTTCGGATGCCAAGGAAGGATAGGGCGGTTTGTCCCCAAACCGCCGCATGAAATTTCATTTTTTCCCCTTTTCCCCCGGCGCGCTGAGGACAGCGCGCCCTACCTTGCAAATTCC
>CAZBKV010000160.1:0-6114 GCA_964492575.1 uncultured Verrucomicrobiota bacterium
TGCACAAGGGTAAAGGTAGGGGATCGGACCGGATCTTGGACGCCTAATCCGGCTGCCAGGCCGGAGGTTAGGACGGTTTTCCCGGCCCCAACATCGCCGAACAAGGCAATAACCGTACCTTGGGGAATGCGTTGTCCCCATTGCCGACCGATTTGGTAGGTTTGCTCAGGTGTTTTGGAGATGATCGTATCCATGGAGGTTGAGGGGACGGACGGTTTTTCGGGAGCGAATGGTCACGGTTGGTTGGGCGACGATTTTTCCAATGCAACTTAGCCGAATCTCCGGAAAGGCGGCTTTCCATTGATCCACCAGCGCCACGGCATAGCCTGGTGGAATGGCAAACAGTAGCTCGAAATCCTCGCCATCGGTCATCGCGGCTTCTAATGGAGGCTTGGGACTGCGTCCTTCGCGGTAGCGGACCTTGGCGGCCCGGGCGATCGGGATCGCTTCTTTGAGCAACTCGGCTCCTACTTGCGAGGCGTGGAGGAGGCGACGAAGATCTGTTGCCAGCCCGTCGCTAAGATCGATCATCGCTCGCACCGGGAAATGGGCGGTCAACCATCGAGCCTGTTCGATCCGGGGTTCGAATTCCAGATGTTTTCCATCCAGGGAACCTCCCAATTCGCCGGTGACAAAAAGGCCGTCGCCGGGTTGCGCCCCTTTTCGAAAGACGCACCGATCTTTCTCCACATAGCCGCTAAGGGTGATGGAAAGGGTGAGGGCTTTCGGGGTTTGAGAGGTTTCGCCTCCGACGACCCGAAGCCCATAGGCACGAGCTAGGGCATACAAGCCGGCATAGGCCTCTTGGATCCAGGTCCAGGGAATGGGTTTGGGTGTCAGTAAAGTGACCAGAACGTGCTGGGGGACCCCGCTCATGGCTGCAAAGTCGCTTAAGGCACGGGCCAGGGCTTTCCGGCCCACCTGTTGGGCTGGAATAGAGGAGTCGAAATGGATCCCTTCGACGACCACATCTGTTTTCAACAGCTGCCACCGGTCCGGAAGCCCTACATCGAGCACCGCGCAGTCCTCACCGATCCCCGCGATCACTTCCGGACCTGTGGGTGCCTCTGCTGTCAGCTGTTTGATCCATTGATCTTCGTTCATTTTTGCATTCATCATGAAGAACCCGATTGGGCAAGGGCGAGGAGGAAGTTAATTAGATTAAACGTCGCATGTCCAATAATCACCGGCCAGAGGGTTCGCCATCGATCATATACCAAGGCCTGAAGCAAGCCAAAGACAACCAACGGTCCAAATGTCAGCAAATTGGCGTGAAATAAACTGAAAAGAATGGCCGTTGACCAGAGAGCAAGGGAAGGTCGCACGGTCTCGCACATCGCCTTGTAGAGGACGCCTCGAAACAGCAGCTCTTCCATCACCGGAGCCACTACCAAACTCAGGATGCCCAGGATGAGAATCAATTCCCAGCTTGGATTGTGAAGAAGGGCTACGATGGCTTCTTGTTGATGGGCTTGGATAGAAAGGAGCTTTAGGAACCATGCCCAGGTCCACATGGTGCCCCGTCCTACCACAAAAAGCACTATTCCCCAACCGATGCCTAGAAGGGTATGGGTTCTGATCTTTTCGGTCCATCGCCCGAACGCTTGAGACCATGTAAGCCGGTTTTTTTGAAGGAACCGGAAAATTCCAGCAAGGATCAGGCCGTGGAAAGTGAGTGTGGCGATGGCGCCTCGAATCAAATCTTGAAGTTCCCATCCTGCGAGCCGAGCCCCGCGATCTAATCCGGCTCGTACCAACCCCGCAATCACAAAGCTGAAAAACAACCAACCGATAAACGAGGTTAACGCCTCTGGATCTCCTAATCGAGGCTCCGAAGCAGGTGAGAGAGCGGTTTCTCCATTTTCCTGCGGCTCCCAGTCCATGGCCATGCATTTCTTTCCGATAAATCGCCCTGTTACAGTGTCGAGACGACGGAGGTTCTGTCAAAGAGGATTCAGGAAAAGGCCGAATCTTTTTCTCCATTCGGAAGAGTAGGGCAAAAAGAAGCCAGGAGTATGCACTGTTCCATCTCCCTGAATTTAAACATGCAGGCATCTATCCCCCCTACCCAAAGAAAGAAAAATTGCGGGTAGTATCAAAGTGTCTTTTTCCTAGTTTCATTGAAAAGAGATTCTTTTATGCTCTTCTTAATTCCCTTAACATTTTATCATAATCTGAATGCGATCCTATCCAAAACCTAATGATTGCCTCCCCCTGAAGGATTCCTAATGCTCGATAATCTCGCGAGATGCGAACCGAGTAAATAGCGTGTCGAATGGACTCTTTTAAAGCGTAAACTTGGATGAGAAGGATCTTTTTCGAATCGGAGGTAAGCTTCTTTTACCTGTTGCTGAACTTCCTTTGGGGATTGAGCGAGGAGTTTACGAAACCGTTCGGTGGTGTAAGAAGTCGGTGGTGTAAGAAGTCAAAACGAGTTTGTATCCAAAGGTTTCGTTTTTTCCTTCCGTATGTTCGGTCGTTGCCTCCTCGGCAAGATGCTCTAAAATGTCTTCTGATTCCGTTAAGATTTTTCCCACTTCTTCTCTGCGAGAACCTCCTCGATTAACCAACGTGCAAGAGCATTCTGCTCTGCTTCCGGCAACTTCGATGCTTCTTCAAAAGCTTTCTCCCACAATTTCGTCATAGCTCATCTGCTATTTTTCTAGCTTGATAGTCCTGAGCAACTCCATTTGGCATTCGTCAAACAACTACCCCAAAGCCTAAAAATCTCACTCACCGCGCGCTGTCCTTAGCGCGAGGAAGGGGAAGATAGATTTTCCTAGCGCCTTCGGAACGGGCCGTCTTGCCTGCCTCTTTTTCTTTTCGTTCCTAAGAATCTCGTCGCAGATAGAAATTTGATCGATACCAGAGCTTTTAGGTCTCCCCAAGATGGGCTTGTTCGATGTTTTGAATGGCTTCGTCGATTTCTTCCTTGCTCTTAAAGCCGATGACCATGGCCTGAACGGTTCCCAGACCGAGGACAAAACGGATGGAGTCCGCTCGGTCTTTGCGGCTCTGGAATCGGCCTTCCCCGAGGATTTTCATTCCAATGACGCCCCGGTTCTTTTCATGAATCTTTTTCAGCAGATCGACTACGATCGGAACGCTGCTTTCATCGCTTCGGGCGTTCCAGCGAGGGGTTTCTGTATCCATCAAAACCCCTTTCGGATTGATGCGAACCAGATGGATTTCCACCCAATCCAGCTCAATCGCGCGCCGAAGGGCCGGGAGACTATGGCAGGAGACGCCCAGAGCACGAACCCACTTTCGCTCCTTGGCCTCCAGCATGGCCTCGATGGTTCGTTTGCGCTGCTCATCCCACCTGGGGGATGTGGCCACATGGGCCAGAAGGGAGTCGATATAATCGGTGTTTAGTTCCTTGCGATAGCGGTCGATGGTGGCCAAAGGATCGGCCGGGACGCCGGGAATTTTGGTTTGAATGAAGAGTTTTTCCCGAGGTAGGCCCTGGATGGCGCGGCGGACGTACTCGTGGGTGCGATAGTTTTGGGCGGTATCGATGTAAGTAATGCCGTGGTCGTAGGCATAACGAATGAGCCGGGTGAATTCTTCGTATCCCAGACTCCGCTGGTCACGTCCCCCATGGGTTCCTGTGCCGAAGCCTAACAGGCTACAGCGGATTCCGGTCTTTCCAAGGACGACTTGATCGGAGGCATGGAATTTGCGCGTTGGGGCGCTCCAGGCAATTGGCAGGGTCCCCAAAGAGGCCGCTCCGGCCAAGCCGACGGTTCGGACCAAGAATTCTCTTCGAGTGAGGTGATTCTTTTTCATGGCTCTTTCTGTGATTGAGGATTTGGTTTAGAAGAGAGTATAGCAGGGGAAGAGGAGGTTCCAAGAGAGATTTTTGGGAGGGAGAGGAGGGATGGATCTGGAAAAGGGGGTGTAGAACTGGAGAAGGAGGGGGAAATCGTTCAGAAAATCTCATTTTGGAGATTTAGAAAGTCGAAGGATGCAAGAAAGGGGAGGTAATACCGCAAAATTTGCAAAATCTAGGGATTGACACTGCTCTTCCTGGTTCGCTAGTGTTCGCGCTCGACGAGGGTCCCTCGGCCCTCAGGTCACCAAGAGGTTTTGGTGGCTTGAGGAGGGCTTCGATAGCTGCCTTCGTTTCTGAGGGAGAAGGGGAAGTCAGAAACCTTCTTATGATCTTTTCTTATATCTAAAAGAAGGGAAAACCGAAAAAGGACAAAAGGGAAGCAATAAAGCCATTGCGAATGAAAGGGGCGCCACGGACGATGAAGGACCTGACACAACATCCCAAGCTCAATGCCTGGATCCAAGAGATGGTGGAACTGTGCCAGCCGGATCGAGTCCATCTTTGTGATGGCTCGGAGGAGGAATATCAGGCGTTGTGCAATCAGATGGTGGAGACCGGCTCCTTTATCCGGCTCAATCCGAAATTACGGCCCAATTCTTTTCTCGCCCGATCGCATCCGAGTGATGTGGCGCGGGTGGAGGACCGGACATTTATCTGCTCCAGAAACAAAGAGGATGCTGGGCCTACCAACAACTGGGTGGCTCCGGATGAGATGAAGGCCACCTTGCGGAAGCTCTTCCAAGGCTCGATGCGGGGTCGGACGATGTACATAATGCCGTTCTCGATGGGGCCGTTGGATTCGCCGATCCGTCGGATCGGTGTGCAGTTAACAGATTCCCCTTACGTAGTGGTCAATATGCGTATCATGACCCGTATGGGGAAGAAAGTCTTGGATGCCCTCGGAACCGACGGGGAATTCATCCCTTGTCTCCATTCGGTAGGAGCCCCCCTACAACCGGGACAGAAAGATGTGCCCTGGCCCTGTGAAACGGATCGGGAACGAAAATACATCGTCCATTTCCCAGAAGATCGAGAAATCTGGTCGTACGGCTCAGGATATGGAGGGAACGCGCTTTTGGGGAAGAAGTGTCTGGCCTTACGGATTGCGTCGGTCATCGCCCGAGATGAGGGGTGGATGGCCGAGCATATGTTGATCATGAGTCTTACTTCCCCGGAAGGGAAGAAGTATTATATCTGCGCGGCCTTTCCCAGTGCCTGTGGAAAGACCAATCTGGCAATGATGCTTCCGGAGTTGCCGGGATGGAAGGTGGAGTGTGTGGGTGATGATATTGCCTGGCTTCGGATTGGTCCGGACGGCCGGCTCTGGGCGATGAATCCGGAGACCGGCTTTTTTGGTGTGGCTCCAGGTACTTCGGCCAAGACCAACCCCAATGCCATCAAGATGCTGAAACGGAACTGTATCTTTACCAACGTGGCTCTCACTCTGGATGGGGATGTGTGGTGGGAAGGCATGGATGTGCCCCCACCGGAGAAGTTGATTGACTGGCAAGGGAACGAGTGGACTCCGGGGAGTGATCGTCCGGCGGCTCATCCGAATGCGCGTTTTACGACTCCTGTGACCCAGTGCCCGGTGATCGATCCGAACTGGGAAGCCCCGGAAGGGGTTCCGATTTCGGCCATTCTTTTTGGTGGACGGCGGCCGACGACGATTCCGTTGGTTAACGAGGCCTTTGACTGGGAACATGGGGTGTTTCTGGGCTCGGCGGCCGGATCAGAAACCACTACAGCAGCGTTACTGAAAACGGGGCAACTCCGACGAGATCCGTTCGCGATGTTGCCTTTCTGTGGGTATAACATGGCGGACTATTTTGCCTACTGGCTGAGTTTTCCGCAGCGGACTTCGCGGGACAAGCTGCCAAAGATCTTCTTCGTCAACTGGTTCCGGAAAAGCCCGGACGGTCGTTGGCTTTGGCCTGGTTTTGGGGACAACATTCGGGTGCTCAAGTGGATTGTGGAACGGATTGAAGGTCGTGCTGCGGCAGTTGAGACGCCGATCGGCCGATTGCCGACGCCTGAATCCCTGGATCTTTCCGGTCTGGATCTTCCTGCGGAGGATGTTCGGGAATTGCTGCGGGTAGATCGGGAAGGATGGTTGAAGGAGCTGGAGGATGTGGAAACCTTGTATGAGAGATTCGGGGACCGGCTTCCCCAGACGCTTCGGGATCAACTTGCTCGGATTCGAAAAGGATTAGGAGCGATGTAACGGACTTTACCTTTTTAAAATCTCAAAAACTCCTTGAGAGAGAAGGGGAAAAGGC
>CAZBKV010000161.1:0-6114 GCA_964492575.1 uncultured Verrucomicrobiota bacterium
ACAAATCGGTCCTTTCCGAAACCCTTCTTCCTTCTTGTTCAAGGAACGGTGAATCCGTCCCCACCGTTCCACTCCCTCATAGCTGACAAACCGGTCGGTATAGAGAAGACCGCCTCGCTGGACAGACCGACTAATTCTTTCCTGCAACGTAGAAGCCGAGACATCCTTCCCTGCGATCTGTCGAACGGACCCGTCTCGCTGCCGCAACCCTAACACTGCTACCTTCCAATTCCTTCCTTTATCCCCCAAGCCGGTGCAGTCCATGCCCTCAATTCGACACTTTTCTCCTCCAGAAAAGGCTTTCATTCAAACGGCCCAGCTGATTTTTTCGGATGAACTCTGGCCTTCTATAAGGGGCTTCTCCTTTGGGAATCTGTGCTTTTTGGGAGATAGGGCTACGGAATCAATCCGACAGGGAAAGGTCCTACGAAAGGTCCAAGATCCATCTGTCTGGTTATTTTACCAGATATCGTTCTAAATCTCCCATTGACCCGTCGCAGGCCAGCAGGCAGAGTTGACCATCCTCAACCCAAACCCCGTAGACCCAACCTTTCGTCGGCTTGGGAGGCTGGGTGGGGTTTCCCTGAATCGGGATCAATAGATCGTTAGGAACGATGCTACCCCGATAAAGTTGATGGCAGGTTGGGGCATTGATGAAGCCCGAAGGGGTTGTCAGCAGGAGATGAAAATAGATCCCTGGGCCGATGAAACGAACCAAGAGGACCTGCTTTCCGTTCCAGGAAAAAAGACGGTATCCATCCACTGTCAACGGACGGAGTTGGCGTAAGGTACGGGGAGGAATCCGGAAATGATGGGCTGCTAGTTTCTGTTGGAGCTGTTCAAAGTTATCCACAAGGACCAGTCCTTTCTCGCCGTCTTGGAAGGTTTGAGGGAGGAGAGTCGCGGCAAAGTCTTGGATCGTATAGCGAGCTTGAGGGGCGGGAATCCACCCCACAACAGCGATCCAGAACAGTACGCTGAGCCCCAGGGCTAGGACCGAATAGAGTCGGACTCGCCAGGCCGGAATAATGCGTCGTTGGAGCTCTAAAAGGAGATCTTGCAGTTCGTCCGGAATTGCGATGCGACGAATGCGCTGGGCCACAAATCGGTCTGTGGCCTTCATATGATCCAACCATTCCTGCAGCTCCGGATCCTCTTGCGTCGCTCGGAGGGCTTCTTGAACTTCTTGCTCCTGTTCGTCCTGGGTTCCCCAACGAACGGCCGCCAGGTAAAGTTGAATTTCTTCCCAATCCATAGGATTTTAGTCGTTTTCCTCCTCGGTTTCGTTTTCTTCCCTGTCTGGAGCGTCTTGTAAAAGAAGGATTTTGCGACTTCGAGCGGAGATCTTCCCCGAAAGCCCTCGGTAAAGCATCTCCTTTCCCTTGAGGATTCGCTGGCGGACCGAGGAGACCGTGGTATCCAACAGCCGGGCGATGTCATGGACAGAAAATTCCCCAAGATAAAAAAGCGCTAAGGGAGCCCGGTAAGCCGGATGCACGTCCCAAAAGGACTGTAACACAGTTTCGTCATCCAATAGATCCAGCTTCTCCGGATGTTCTACCACAAAATGCAGGGTCTGTTCTTCCTCTTCCGCCGCTGCTTCCTCTTCCTCTTGCGGACGGATTCTGGGAGGAGGCGGGCGGATTTCCAGCTCTTCCTCCGGTGTCTGGGCTAAAAAAAGACGGTAAAGGGTCATGTAAAGCCACTCGACCATTCGGTCCAGATCGGTTTCTGGGATTCCACTTTGAATGCGACTTTCAAACGCCTCCTGAACCAAATCAGCTGCCGCTTCCGGATCACCGGTCAAACACACCGCAAACCGGTACAGGCCTTCGTAAGATTTTTGGACTAATTGTTCAAAGGCACTGGCCATCGCATCCCTTCTTTCTCATCCAGCTTCCATACCATAGACCTTCCCCTCAAGGCGAGGGAAATTGAAGAGAAGCCCTCCTTTGAGAACCTTCGGGAGGCCGATTGGCCTTCCTAATGAGCCTTGCTACGGAGAAGAATCGGAAGTTTTCCTTACTCTGCAGAGTGAAGCCACTGCCGGGGCATCCAATCCGGAACCCGCACATCCGAAGGGGCTAAATCCGAAGGAACCAAAGGCTTCAGATCCAACACCGGCGATTGATCCCGCGCATCGATCCGGTGGACATAAACAAACGGCGGTTCCACCTGTTGGATTCGACAAACGGTCAGGGCAATAAGATTGGGGCGCATGGGCGCTCGCGTCGCAAAGACCCCAGTCAATGGATGTTGTGGATTTCCTAGAGGATGAACCTGGAGGATCCGTCGCTGCTCCGGGGTATCGTGATGATGAAACCACCAGAGGACCACCAAGTGGGACCACTGATCTAAGCCAACCAGTCCATCTACGTAGGGTGGGAAGATACGGATACGGGGAAATGGATCCTTTATTTCCACTACGCCGATCGGAGAGATCTGGATCGTATGTCCAAGCACCGCATCTCGGTCCGGGGTCGAGGACTCCATCTGAGGAGGTCTTGCCGGGTTGGCAAAGGGAGTGAGATCAGGGATTGGTTCTTTTTTCATACATTTCAAATACATCGTAATAACGCTCCCTCTGTCAATCTAGAACCCCCCTTTCAAGCAGGATAACAGCGGATGTTCGGACGTAGAGCGGGGGACAATTTTTTACGCTTTCCTGACCGCTGGATTGACGGGCAGAGGGTAAACAACCTAATCATAAGTGATATGAAATTTGTCAGACGATGGTTGGCATACGGTGGGGGGCTCCTTGGAATGGCGTGCCTGGTAATGGCACTGGCCGCCGAGCGTCCCAATGTAGTTCTCATCTACATTGACGATTTAGGTTATGGCGATGTGAGCTGCTATGGGGCGCATCGGGTGCATACCCCTAATGTAGACCGTTTAGCCGCCGAAGGGTTACGCTTTACGGACGCTCATTGTGCAGCTGCCACGTGCACCCCTTCCCGATACGCCCTACTGACCGGTCAATACGCCTGGCGGCGGAAAGGAACGGGAATTCTTTCCGGTAATGCCAATCTGATTATCCCGACCAATTGGTTGACCTTACCAAAGGTCTTCAAAAATGCCGGATATACGACAGCGGTGATCGGTAAATGGCACCTGGGATTGGGGCAAGGAGGTCCCATCAACTGGAATGGAATCATTAAGCCAGGGCCTTTGGAGGTCGGCTTTGATTATGCCTTTATCATTCCGGCCACAGGCGATCGAGTCCCCTGTGTCTTTGTCGAGAACCATCGGGTTTATAATCTAGATCCTTCGGACCCGATCCAGGTAAGTTATCGTCACAAGGTGGGGAATGAGCCGACCGGCCGAGAGCATCCAGAACTGCTGAAGATGAAGTTCCAATGCGGCCATGCGGGGACCATCATCAACGGGATCAGCCGGATCGGGTACATGGCCGGCGGCCATAAAGCCCGATGGAAGGATGAACTGATTGCAGATACGCTGACCGAACGAGCCATTACATTTATCGAGCAAAACCGAAATCGACCTTTCTTCCTCTATTTTGCAACTCACGATATTCACGTACCCCGTGTTCCCCATCCACGATTCGTTGGAAAGACCAAAATGGGACCGCGCGGGGATGCCATCGTGCAGATGGATTGGTGTGTGGGACAGATTCTTAAGACACTGGATCGATTGGGGCTGACCAAAAAGACTTTGGTCATCTTCAGCAGCGACAATGGACCGGTGTTGAACGATGGGTATGCGGATCAATCCGATATCTTGGTAGGAGATCACAAACCGGCCGGGCCATTCCGCGGCGGCAAATACAGTTCCTATGAAGGAGGAACGCGGGTGCCGTTGATTGTCCGTTGGCCTGGAAAAGTGCGACCGGGGGTGAGCGATGCCCTGGTCTGCCAGGTGGATTTTGTGGCGAGTATGGCGGCCCTTCTGGGGCAGAAGTTGCCGAAAGATGCAGCCCCGGATAGCTTCAATGTCCTTCCGGCTCTCCTTGGGCAAAGTCCAACCGGGAGAGAGTCGCTGGTAGAGCAGGGTGCTACGGTATGCCTACGGGTCGGCCCCTGGAAATACATTCCCCCGCATCGGGGACGGCGTTATGGAGCCTGCGGTAAGCATCGGATTGAGCTAGGGAATTCGCCCAAACCTCAGCTCTACAATTTGGCCAAAGATATTGGGGAACAGCATAATTTGGCAGATGCGATGCCGGAGAAGGTGCAGGAGATGGATGCATTGCTTAAGAAAATCCGTCAAGCGGGTCGAAGTCGACCTTAAGAGCTTGCCCGAAAAGTAGAGCAAGTATGGAGGAGCCCTTCAAATAAGGCTGCAAGGGGGAGAGTGGCTTCAAGCCAGATCGTTTTGTAAAGCGGTGTGGGTTATTTCCTTGTTTGAATTTTTCATTGGGCTAGGCAAAGGCGGCCTCCTCCATTTTTTCACCCACGCTCTTACGAGCGTAGTCACAGCAGCGTCAAAGCCGAAAGAGCTTCCTCTCTCTTGTAGCTACAGTCGTGCGTCCATGGTCCGGTTTCTCCTTTTTCTCAATTTCCCTTCTTCCCCGGCCATGCTCTGACGAGCGTAGCAACAAAGAAGATCGTTCCTCCTTTCGTTTTCGAAAAGAGGGGACTCCCCTTTAGGGTTAGAATTCTACCTGCCCCCTGGGCATTCAAAAGGGAATTGGAAGGTAGGGCGCGCTGTCCCCAACGCGCCAAGATAGAAAAATTGCTGATACCCTTTCTGAACAAGCTCTACCGTGTAAACGACTTGGTGAAATCCTCGTCGGTGACTTGAACCACCTTCTTCTTTTCTTTGGAAGTAGCGATCAGTTCCTTCAATTTCTTTTCATATGCCTCGGCATCCAGCGGCAGTTCAACGACCTGGTTCATCAGGGAGGAGTAAAGCATCGCATTGGCCAGTTCCACCGAGTTAAGTCCTTCCCGTCCCGGAGCGATCAACGGCTCGCCATCCAGGATGGCATTGACAAAGTTCTGGGTCAGGGTGGCATGTTGAGCCGGAACGTTTTCAAACGGAATATCCACATACCAGACATCCGGCTTGGCAAAACCGCTCTTAGCGGTCTTGCTGAATTCGATCATGTCGACCTCGTTCCGGACGAAGGTGAGCTTGTCGTTTTCCAGGACGAGTTTGCCGCGGGTTCCCGCGATTTCGAATCGATTGGTTCCAGGGGCTTCGCCGGTGCTGGTAATGAAGACCCCGGTCGCCTGATTTGGCCATTCCATGTAGGCGGTGACATTGTCTTCGACCTCGATGTCGTGGAATCGGCCTAATTGACAGAAGCCACGAACTTTCGAAGGCATTCCGCAAAGCCACTGGAGGATATCCAGATTGTGGGGACATTGGTTGAGGAGCACGCCCCCGCCTTCTCCTTTCCAGGTCGCACGCCAGCCACCACTGGCATAGTAGATCTCAGTTCGGTACCACTCGGTCATGATCCAGTTCACCCGAACGATCTCGCCCAGCTCCCCGCTCTCGATGACGCGTTTCATCTTCAAGTACCGCGGCTCGGTGCGGAGCTGGAACATCGCCGCAAAGACCCGGTCCGGATGCCGCTCACTCGCTTCAATGAGCCGCAGGGCATCGGCTTTGTGGACAGAGATCGGTTTTTCCACCATGATGTGGAGCCCGGCCTCCAGGGCCGCGATGCCGAGGGTAGTGTGGTAATAATGGGGAGTGGCAATGATCACGGCATCGACTTCCCCAGAGCGGATCAATTTCTCCCCGTCATCGAAGGTCTTCAGCCCCTTCTCTTTCCAGGGATCCAGCGGAGCGACCGGGTCGGCCACGGCACAGAGCTCCGCCCGCTTCACTTTGCCCTCCAACAGGTAATGGGCATGGTACTTGCCGATGTTTCCTAATCCGATGATTCCAATCCGAACCTTTTCCATAACCTCACCTTTACGGTTTTGTTCCTAGGGCAAGATTGGGATGAGAACCCAGGTCCTGACAAGCCCTTTCAAGCCGGAAAAAACGCAAGAGTTAACTTCGTTTTCGATGGGAAAGATGAGGTCGAATCACCCGAAGGTCTCCCTTGCCGGTTAGCTCGTTCAAGGCACGGAAGGTCTTCTCCTGTACGGTCTGTTCCAGTTCCTGAACCGCTTCTGGGGGGAGCGCCAAACGATCTTG
>CAZBKV010000162.1:0-6076 GCA_964492575.1 uncultured Verrucomicrobiota bacterium
TTAAAACGAAAGGCCCGATCCTGGTGGCAAGAAGATCTCCTAGGGCCTCTCTAGTACCTCCCAGGCCGAAGCAAGCTCGTTTTCCCGAAAAACTTCTTAAGGTACTCTTTCGCTTTGGCAGAATCCGAGGCCGTGGTACCGTATGGGGCACGATGACGATGGATCGACTCATTGATAGCGCGCTGTTGTATATTTTTCTTCTGATTGTCATCACGTTCCATGAATGCGGCCATGCCTGGACGGCATGGAAGATGGGGGATCCGACGGCCAAAATGATGGGGCGGGTCACCCTAAACCCTATTGCGCATATAGACCCGATCGGAACCGTCCTTTTGCCGGGGATCGCCCTTTTGCTTGGCGCCTTCAATCCAAAGCTCGGTTCCTTGATCATCGGCTGGGGGCGTCCGGTCCCGGTCAATCCACTCAACTTTCGAAACCGGAAATGGGGGGAAGTCCTCGTCTCCTTGGCCGGACCGTTTATGAATATTGCGGTGGCCTTTGTCGCGATTGCTCTGGGGCGAATTTTTGTGCAAATCGGGGTCAAAGGATTGGTTGATGCCTGTACGATGCTGGCATGGCTGAGCCTTTTCCTCTGCTATTTTAACCTTCTCCCTATTCCGCCGCTGGATGGTTCGCATGTCTTCAAATGGCTGGTTGGAATGTCAGAAGAAAGTTATCTGATGTTGAGCCGGTATGGGATCATTTTGATCATTCTGGCCATTCAGTTCCCCCCGGTAATGCAACTTCTGGATGCAGCGGTGACTGTGACGTATCGAATCTTGGTTTCCATTGTAATGGTGGTGTAAGACGGAAGCCTAAGAGGATCTCCACGTACGGCCTTCTCGGTCCCCGCCTCAAAGGGGCGAGAGGAAATTTTTCCTACGTCCAAGCTCGATCCAAGGGAATCTTCTGCTTGCAAAATATCCCATTTTTCGCCAATTTGCTAAATGGTATGCAGCAGGCGGTTGAAAACACCATGAATCTCCAAATCCTTGCCCAAAACTTAAGGCGGCTGCGGCTTGCCAAACGCTTCAGTCAAAGCGAGCTCGCAGAGGCCGCTTCGCTTTCTCTGCCAGCCATCAAAAGCCTGGAAAGTGCCAAGACGAAACCCCGTTTACGTACCCTTCATGCCCTTGCCAAGGCATTAGGGGTAAAACTCCAGGATCTTTTCTTACCGGTTCGAGAGTTACGCACCGTCCGATTCCGCTCCGCAAAACGAATCCGAGATCGAGAAAACATCCTTGCGGAAGTTTCCCGCTGGCTCGACGACTTCCATTACCTGGAGGAGCTTTTACAGGAACGGATTCCCTTCAAGCTGGCTAAGGTTAGGGAAAGATGTTCTCAAGTGGACGTTGTGAAGGCAGCAGAGCTATGCCGTCATAAGCTAGGACTCAAACCTGACGAACCCATCTATGACATTGGAGGATTGTTAGAGCATGCGGGGGTAAAGGTTATGACGATTGAAGTAGCTTCGGACCGGATCTTTGGGTTGTCGGTAGGAGAGGAAGATGGGGGACCGGCTATTATTGTAAATGTTTGGGAACGGATTCCGGTCGAGAGGCGGATCTTTAGCGCTGCTCATGAGCTCGGACATCTCCTGTTGCATCCGGAGGCTTATGATGTCCATCAGACCGAAGAAGATGAAAAAGAGGAGAAAGAGGCGGATCTTTTCGCCAGTCATTTTCTCATGCCGGATGAAGGGTTTCGGAAGGAATGGAACGAAGCGGCGGGGTTGCATTGGGTGGACCGGGTTTTCAAAGTGAAACGGATTTTTCGGGTAAGCTACAAGACGGTCCTCTTCCGGCTGGTGGAGCATGGTGTTGCCAAGAACTCTTTGATTTGGAAGCAATTTCAACAAGCCTATCAACGGCGATTCGGCCGCAGGTTGCCATTTAAGGAGGAACCGATGGCCTTAGAGCCTGCTGAGCCGTATGGATTGCACCAGTTCGACTTTTACGGGGATCGTTTTAGTCGTTTGGTTCGGAAGGCCTTGGAAGAAGATAAGATCTCGCTGAGTCGTGGAGCAGAGATGCTCGGTCTGAGCCTTGAGGAGATGCAGGAGCTTTGGCAAGACTGGGGAGCGGTTTTATGAGCCCTTCTGTTCCCTCTTCCAGACAAGGGATGATCTTAGATGCCTGTGTTTTGATCGATTTTATAAAGGCCGATCGTGTAATTCTTGCATCTATCTCAAAACACCTCGGGTCTCTTCATGTGATTCAGGAAGTCCTGGAAGAGGTCCATGAGATTCACCATATCGAGGAGATTCTAGAGTTGGGGATAAAAGTCATAGAACCAGAATTAGAGGATGTCTTCACAGCGGCCCAAAAGCGGGGGCCTCTCTCCTTTCAAGATTGGCTTTGTTTGCTAACAGCTAAAAGGCATGGTTTAACCTGTGTTACTAATGATAAAAGTCTGCGAAAAATCTGTCAGCAAGAAGAAATCCCTCTTCGATGGGGATTAGAATTGTTGGTTGAGTTGTATCGGTGTGGAGGGACCACCCGTAAAAGACGCTTTGGAAGTCGCTCGAAAAATCCACAAAAACAATCCGAAACATATTACAGTGAGGCTTCTTCGTCGGTTCGAGAGGATGATTCTTAGGAAGATTTAACCAACCGTAAATACCAAGCCCTGGTTCTAAATGGAGTAGGAAGAGAAAGAGATGACGATAAGATTGCAAGGAAGAGGGCGAAGGATGTGGTTTTTGGAGACATTTTACGCTTGCAATTCCTTAGGAATTGACTATTGAGTAAAGGCAGGTGCGGTTATGGCGGAATTGGCAGACGCGCTACCTTGAGGTGGTAGTGGGGTAATCCCGTGCAGGTTCAAATCCTGCTAACCGCACCAAATCTTTTTCCCTCCTTTTGGTAACGATATTTTTCGAAGGACACCCCCACCTCCCCTGCTGACTCTCCCACCCACTTGCTGTATCCTAAAACCCATGACGAAACGACTGTACTTGCTCGATGCCATGGCCCTGCTCTACCGGGCGCACTTCGCCTTCATCGCCCGGCCTATCCGGACTTCCTCCGGCTTCAATACCTCCGCCATCTACGGTTTCCTCCTCACCCTGCTGGAAATCCTCGAAAAAGAACACCCCACCCACATCGCCTTGGCCATGGACAGCGAGAAACCGACCCCACGCCACAAAGTCTTCCCCCAATACAAAGCCGGTCGACAGCAAATCCCCGAAGACCTCGATGCCGCCATCCCCCACGCCTTGCGCTTCGTCCAGGCCTTCCGAATCCCGATCCTTCAAGTCGATGGATACGAAGCGGACGATGTGATCGGAACCCTCAGCCGCCGGGCCGAACAAGAGGGGTTTTCGGTCTTCATGGTCACCCCGGATAAGGATTTCGGGCAGTTGGTGACAGAGCGATGTCTGATGTGGAAACCCGGCCGCCAAGGCGCGGACCACGAAATCCTGGGTCCCAAGGAGGTCTGTGAGCTTTGGGATATCAACCATGTCCGTCAGGTCATTGACGTGTTGGGTCTGATGGGGGACCCAACCGACAACATCCCTGGCGTTCCGGGGATCGGACCGAAAACGGCTTCCAAACTGGTCCGTCAATACGGTTCCCTCGAGGAAGTCCTTGCCCACGCTGATGAGATCAAGGGAAAAATCGGCGAAGCCCTCAAAAAATACGCCGACCAAGCCCGGCTCAGCAAGCAGCTTGCGACCATCCTCACCGACGCCCCTATGGAAGTGGATTGGGACGACCTCCGCACTAGTGAACCGGACCGCGATCAACTCCGAGAACTGTGTGAGGAGTTTGAGTTTCGGTCGATTGCCCGCCGGGTATTAGGAGAGGATCTGAAGGTCCGGCCTGTCCAAGGATCGCTTTTCGAATTTGCCACCGTAGCAACCTCTTCCGGCACGGCCAAAACGGCGCCGAAGAAAAAAGCCGCCTCTGCCCAACCTGCACCTGCCACCGCTCCCTCGATCAAGCCCGCCAAACGGACCATCCGCACGATCGAAGAAGTGGAACACGAATACAGCGTGGCCAAAACGCGGGATGAACTGGATGAGCTCATCCGTCAACTGGAACCTGCCGAGGTCTTTTGTTTTGACGTGGAGACCGACCGACTCCGACCGATGTACGCCAATCTCATCGGGCTAGCGATTTCTCCTCGTCCTGGAAAGGCCTGGTACATCCCGGTGGACAGTCATGGGGTAGAGGCCGGTCTGGGGAAAGAAGCCCTGGAACGGCTGCGTCCATTCCTGACAGATCCTAAACGGACCAAAGTGGCTCATAACGCTAAGTTCGACCTCTTAGTCCTAAAACGCCAAGGAATCGAGGTGGAAGGTCCTCTCTTTGACACCATGGTGGCCCATGCCCTGATCGATCCGGATCAACCCCATGGGATGGACGACCTGGCAGAGCGATTCCTCGGCTACCGCCCCATCCCCATCGAGGCCCTGATCGGTAGACGGGGGAAAGACCAGCTTAGCCTGACGGAGGTACCCCTTCCGGAAGTCGCTCAATACTCGGCCGAAGACGCCGACGTCACCCTCCGCCTTTACCACCACCTCAAACCCCTGCTCCAACAGCACAACCAGGAACGGGTCTTTTATGAAGTCGAAATGCCCGTTCTACCGGCCCTTACGGAAATGGAATTCCAGGGCATTCGTGTAGATCCGGAGACCTTGCGAGCTTTCGGCCGATCGCTGACCCAGAAGATGGCGGAACTGGAACGCCGCATTCAGGAGATGGCCGGCATGCCGTTTAATCTCAATTCCAGCCGTCAACTCGGCGAGGTCCTCTTTGAAAAACTTCGCTTGGAAAGCCGGCCGAAAAAGACCCGTACCGGCCAATACGCCACCGACGCCGCCACCCTCGAACGTCTGGCCGGCAAACATCCTATCGTCGCCCTCATCCTGGAATACCGCGAGATGGCCAAGCTCCGTTCCACCTATGTAGACGGACTGATCGAAGCCATCCATCCGGAAACCGGCCGTGTC
This sequence comes from uncultured Verrucomicrobiota bacterium, assembly GCA_964492575.1. Lineage (GTDB taxonomy): Bacteria > Verrucomicrobiota > Verrucomicrobiia > Limisphaerales > CAZBKV01 > CAZBKV01. The sequence continues at coordinate 4,961 of CAZBKV010000162.1, forward strand.
CACACCACCTTCAACCAAGTCTCGACCGCAACCGGCCGACTCAGCTCGCAAGATCCCAACCTCCAAAATATCCCCATCCGAACCGAGTTAGGGCAGGAGATTCGAAAGGCCTTTGTAGCCCGGGAAGATCCTCCCTCCGGCCGCCGAAAGCCGAAATGGCTCCTTCTTTCCGCCGACTACTCCCAAATCGAGCTCCGTGTCGTCGCCGCTCTGAGTAAAGAGGAGTCCATGATCGAAGCCTTTGAAAAAGGGCTGGACATCCATGCCGCCACAGCAGCCCGCATCTTCGGTGTGCCCCTCGATCAGGTCACCCCGGATCAACGGCGTCAGGCCAAGACCGTCAACTTCGGCATCCTATACGGAATGTCGGCCCATGGATTGGCTCAACGGCTCGGAATCCCTCGCTCCCAAGCCAAACAGATCATCGACCATTACTTCCGGTCCTATCCCAAGATTCGGGAGTTCATTGACCGAACGATCCGTTTTGCCCGCGAGACTGGTTATGTGGAGACCTTGACTGGTCGACGTCGTTATCTTCCGGACATCAACTCCGCTAATGCCACCGTCCGCGGTGCAGCCGAGCGCAACGCCATCAATACCCCTGTCCAGGGAACCGCAGCCGATATGATCAAAATCGCCATGGGCCGCATCTATCAAGAAATCAAGCAGCGGGGTCTCCGATCCCGGATGGTCCTCCAAATCCACGACGAACTCCTCTTCGACCTCTACACCCCCGAAGAAACAGAACTGAAATCCCTGGTCGAACATGCCATGCGCACGGCTTTATCCCTGGAAGTTCCGATCGAAGTCACAATGGGAACCGGTCTGAATTGGCTCGAAGCCCACTAGTCGGGCCTGGTCAGAGGAACCATGGTTTTGCTCAATCAAAATCGAAAACCTGCCGGCAAACGGAAACTCTATGGAGCCTAACTGGGGCAAAAAGCTCTTCTGGCTGATCGGCCAATCCGCCGTCACGGCCGTCATTTTGGTTCTTCCTCCCATCTCCAGTCGGCATTTGGCTCCGACTCCTCTTCTTCCTTTAGCCGGATTCCTTGGTCTGTTAGGCGGTTGGTTGGCGTATCGGGGATTGCGAACACTCGGCAAAGAGAGCTCGCC